>JAZDDD010000328.1:0-6779 GCA_036679545.1 Gemmatimonadota bacterium
ACATCTGGCGCCCGGCGCCAGCCTTCCAGTCCGCGGATCTCACAGCCGGTTCCTATCCGGCCCGCCCCTCCACGACCCAAAAGACGTGGCGGACCCTGGAAAGCAATCAGGGGCATTTTTGCGGTGATGGCCGCGATCATCCTTTTGCCTGTCCGAGCGATTCGCAAACCCACGGGCCGCAATCGCGGATCCAAGCCAATTCACACCGCCCAGGACTGGATCGATGCAACGCCGCTGCGAATGTTACTGCCCTATGGTATGGGCGCGGTGATTCTTTTGGGTGCATTTCCGTTTGTTGTCAGTCTTTGGATCGCTGCCGGGATCGCCGCATTGGGCTTTCTGGCCAGCCGCAAAGGGACACAAGCCGCGCCATTTCACATTCAGCACCACCACTTCGAACAGCACTCCGCGTTCGCCCCGCGTGTACAAGTGCATACACGGCAACAGCCACGACCCATGGGTGACCCCACGGTAGCCCGAGCCCGAAACACTGCGCCTCAACGAGTTTTGCAAAGCGCAAACAGACCGTAATCCCCCTCCGCATAATTTGAAGGCGTTTTGACCGGCGTGTACTAACGTACACGCCGGTCGATGTCGTCATTCTCATCCGGCTCACGTCTAGTACCTGGCGAATTCGGCCACGATCAATCATGCTGATCGTTGGCTTTGACGGGGAAAAGGCAAAGCATCGTGACCAACCGTGGTAAAGTTCTCCCTGACACCGACCGGTATTCCATTCGCCGGCGCCTCGGCGCGGGTGGAATGGGAGTCGTCTACGAAGCGTTCGACCGTGAACGCAATCAAATGGTAGCACTCAAGACGCTTCGCTGGGCTGACGCGGACGCCGTCTATCGGTTCAAACGGGAATTCCGATCACTTCTCGATGTCCGGCATCCCAACCTCGTAACGCTGTACGAAATGTCGGCACGTGACGACGAGTGGTTCTTCACCATGGAATGCGTCGATGGTGTCGATTTCTTGACGTACGTCACCTCCGGACGGCCCGACGCCACGCCCGATTCCGATGAACGCACATCGTCTCAGATTCACAAACTGCGCGCGTGCCTAACACAACTCGCGCAGGGTCTCTTCACGTTGCACCGGGCGGGCAAGGTACACCGAGACATCAAACCCACCAATGTGCTTGTAACCCCTAAGGGCCGCCTCGTGATTCTTGATTTTGGTCTGTCTGCGGATACAGGCGTCGCTGATCCACTGGACATCACCGCGGACGCGATGTGGGGAACTGCAGGTTACATGGCGCCGGAGCATGGCAACGGCCCACCGGGACCACCCGCTGACTGGTTTGCGGTCGGGTCAATGTTGTATCACGCGCTCGCCAGCCGACCGCCTTTCCAAGGCGGACCATCAACTGTTCTTTATACGAAGTGGAAGATCGGTACCGCCCCGCCGGAACGACCTGACACTTTGGTGAGCGGACTACCATCGGATTTGGTCGATCTCTGCATGGATCTTTTGAGCCTGGACCCTCAAACACGGCCCGACGGACTCGCCGTATTGAAACGCCTCCACACCGCACCCACGCAACGACAGCAACTCTATGTTTCTGAACCGACGCAAACCGGTAAACTCGTTGGCCGGAACCGAGAATTAGAGGAGTTACGACAGGCACTCAACGGTGTGCAAACTGGCCGGCCGGCAGCAGTCTTTTTACGGGGGCCATCCGGCATCGGCAAGACGGCACTGGCCTCGACATTCATCAAGGAAGCGCGCCAGAGCGTGGACGCCACGGTGCTCGCCGGGCGTTGTTATCCAAAGGAGGCGGTGCCGGACAAAGCGTTGGACGGAATCATCGATAGTTTGGGCGCGTATCTCAAACACCAGCCGTATTCCCGAGTGACCGGCCTGTTACCGGACGGCATCGGCGACCTCGTAAATGTGTTTTCCGTGCTGCGTCGTGTACCAGCCATTGCAACAACGCTCGTTTCAGAGACGCCGGGAGGCGACCGAACGGAAGTCCGCCGCTGCGCCTTCAAGGCGTTGCGCAAACTGCTCAGACGGATAAGCCTTTCGCAACCGTTGGTGATTTACGTTGACGACCTTCAGCGTACCGACCATGACGGTGTGCAAGGATTGTGTGAGCTGTTCCGTGCACCTCACGCCCCGCCGTTCCTCCTTGTCGCTTGTTTTCGTGAAGGATGGGCCGGCGAGGAAGATGTATCAAGACAAATAGAACGTAGTGGTGCGGACTTTCGCCGCATCGATCTCTCACCATTAGACACACTGGAGGCAATCAACCTCGCCACCGTATTGCTCCCCCGCTCCGGACGTCGACATACGCTGGCATCCAAGGTTTGCGCGGAGTGCGCTGGAAATCCGTTCTTGATCGAGCAGATGGTTCGTCATCTCGCCACGAGCCCACAGGCATCCACCGTAGGTGTCCGAGAGATCATTCAAGCACGCCTCGCAGCCACAACGGCCGGCGAGCGAAAGCTCATGGAGATCGTTGCCGCGGCAGGGCATCCCATCGACACCCGTCTCGCACGACATGCCGCAAACATTGGCGACGATGAACGAGAATTGGTGGGTGCACTAGAGATTGCCGGTTTCGTTCGCACTGACAACTCGAACCGTGTCGAGACATTCCACGATCGTATCCGTGAGGCCATCCTGGACCCGGTGTCAGACTCCGAGATGGCGGACCTCCACAGACGTATTGCCGATGCCATGCGTGCATCAGCAGATCCCGTCCCCGAACTTCTTTTTGAGCACTATCTCAAAGCCAACAAGCACGCCACAGCCAGCAACTACGCGCAACAGGCAGCCGCCCGTGCGGCAGCTACGTACGATTTTGAACGCGCCGCACGTTTGTACGACAAAGCGCTGGCGTTGCGGTCACATTCCTCAGACTCACGGGCCCAGTTGCTCTGTGCGAAGGCAACCGCTCTCTCCGCGGGAGGACGGCTATCCGAGGCCGCCGACACATATCTTGACGCAGCGGTCGAGGGAACCGTGGCCGATCAGCTAGAAAACCGACGGCTTGGTGCCGAACATCTTTTGCTAAGCGGTCGCATCGAGGAAGGACTCCGCGAGATTACCACTGTCCTCAATGCCGCTAATTTATCACTGGCCCACACCACATTCGGCTCGCTTGTATCACTCGTGTGGAGTCGAACAAAATTACGCGCGCGCCTCGCAACGCGGCGCATCCGCATTGATGGATCCTCATCACAACCAACGTTGCAACGCGTCGATGTCTGTAGGAGCGTCGCCGAGGGTCTGGCACACCTCGAGTATATACGGGCCGCCGATTTCCAAGCACGACACGCATGTTTGGCACTGCAAAGCGGCGATGCCGATCGAATTTCCCGGGCGCTTGCCATCGAGGCTGGTTTCTCCGTCCTGAACGGGGATCGGCGGGGCCGACAGAGAGGTGCTCGCCTGCTGCGACACGCCGAGGCCATTGCCGCCAGAACACAATCCCCGCATGCCCTGGCGCTTTGTACGCTGATGGCGGGCACCATCGCTTATTTTGCAGGCAATTGGGTCCGCGCCAAAGAATTGACGGCCCGGGCGCAACAACAGTTGCGTGCCCACGGCTCCGGGGTGGCGTGGGAAGTCATGACCTCACAGCTATATCAGACGCTTTCACTTTATTACTCCGGCGATGTCCCCGCGCTTGTCACCCAGGCGACCACGTTTCTGGAGCATGCCGAACACCGCGGGAATCGATTCGCCTCAACTATCGTGAAAACGGGACCCGCCAACGTCATTTGGCTGGTACGCAACGACCCCGCCGGAGCCCGGAGCGCCCTGACTAGCGGCTTGAAAGAGTGGCCCGACGAGCCGTTTCGCACACCTCACTATCTCGCGTTAACCGCCGATCTACGCATCCGGTTGTACGAAGGTGATGGCCAGGGCGCACTGGATACTGTGATGCAACAATGGTCTAAATTACGATCAACCAGTCTCATGAGAATCCAGGTCATTCGGGTAATCATGCGGCACCTGCGGGCAACTTGTATCTTGTCCTCGACCACGGCCAATCCCAGACACCTACGACTGGCAAAAGCCGATGCTGTACGGATACGCAAAGAGGGCCGTCAATGGTGCCATGGCCTGGGCCTCTCAATCGAGGCCGCCATAGCGACGCGGGAAGGGCGCATGAGCACGGCCGTAGATACTCTGCGGGAATCGGTGGTTGCGCTCGAACGAGCCGATATGACCATGCACGCATACGCTGCGCGACGGCAGCTAGGGAGCCTGGTTGGCGGTATTGCCGGCTCTCGGATGGTGGATAAGACCGACACATGGATGACAGCCCAAGGAATACACGACCCCACCAGGATGGCAAATATGGTCATTCCCGGCTTCATTAAGTAGACGCAACCAACTGACACCGCAATGCATCTAAGTACGTAAGGAATCTGCGCATCCGGACACCATCGACGTTACCAAGGCGGAAACGATGAGACACTATTGGGTTTTGGGCCTGCTTGGCGTTGGCTTTTACGGAATTTACCAGTATTCCAACGAGGGACTGTGGTTTCAACACGCTGAAGCCAAGGGTCACTTCTCCGTCGATTCGCAATCTGGAGACTTCCTCTGGACTGGAGAGATAGGATCAGGACGGGCGATCGAGGTTAAGGGTGTGAACGGTTCGGTCAACGCCCGCTGGCACCGGGGGGACCAGGTGATCGTGCAAGCCTCGAAGAATGCCCGGCGCAGCGACGTGAGGACGGTTCGTTTTGAGGTCATCGAACATGCAAACGGTGTCACGATCTGCGCCCTCTATCGCTCTCGGGGCCGGGACAATAAGTGCGCACCTGGAAAGGGAGGTCGATTGGGAGGGAACAACAATGACGTCAATGTAGAATTTGACGTTCAGGTGCCTTCCGGTGTGACCTTCATCGGGAAAACGGTAAACGGCAATGTCCAGGCAATCGAGTTGAGGGGCCCAATCGAAGCTGAGACCGTCAACGGTGAAATCAAAGCATCCGCCTCTGGATACGTATCCGCAGAATCCGTCAACGGAGACATCGAAGCCGCTTTGTTGGGCAACGTGTTGACCGGCGCGATGTCCCTGCAAACCGTGAATGGCACCGTAACGCTCGTTTTACCGTCGGGCACAAACGCCGACATCATCGGCGCTACCGCCAATGGGCAAATCAGATCTGAATTCCCATTGATGATTCAGGGACGTTTCGGACCGAAGCGATTCGAAGGTGTCCTTGGACAGGGTGGCGAAGACATCCGGCTGGAATCCGTAAACGGATCGATTTCCGTCATTCGCAGACGGTAGGGAACGTTCAACGTTCAACGTTCAACACTCAACTCTCAGCATCAACGCTCAAGGTTGAACATCCAATTGAACGTTCAGTTGAACGTTCAAAGGCGCTGAACGTTGATGCTGAGCGTTGAGAGTTGAGTGTTGAACGTTGAATTTTAAGCGTTGATATTCCGATAATGCTCGTAGCGAGGGTCACTCCGAGGTGACTTCGCGGGATGAATCACAGTGGTCGATCGTCGTAACTGCAACGTATCAAACATCTTGCGATACTGGACGATCAAAACCTGTGACCTACGAACCGGGCCCGATCCATTGGGCGTGACCGACGAGCGAGCCGTTGAACCCTGCACCGTTACCACAGGCAACAGACGCGACAGACCGCGACGAAACCGGGTCCCACGAAGCGGTCGGACGACAGCTGTCGATGCTCGAAAAAACGCTCCGAGCCACGCAGCTGTATCTGCCCAACAATCCCATGTACCAGACCGCGCTGGATCGTCTCGCGGAAAGTTTTCGAACGTTCTGGGAGACCGAGGACGAAATGGTCCTTGGAATCACAGGAGAGGGTTTCCAACTCCATGGGACGACGTTCCCCAACGACCCGGATCATTCGGAGAACCTGGCGTGGCTGTTGTATCGAGACGGCCTGCGTGCCATCACGTTGGCTTCGGGGTGCGAAGATGAAGAACTGTTTCGTCTGCTTGAATTAATCAACAAAGCTCGTACTGCCTCGCACAAGACCGACACCGGCACCGAACGGCCATCCGGCTGGATGACATTTCCGCACCACAGCCCCGAAGCGCACGAAGATCTTTTGACACTCCTGTGGCCACAAGCATTCCTCCATATCCAGTACGAATTCGTAGAGCCTGCAGACGAAGAATATGCGCCGCTAGAAGAAACCGGCAGCATGTACAACCTGGGAGTTCCTGACGAGGTTCGCGCGCAAATTGAGGACGATGTCGAGTGCACGCGCCAACCAGACTCCGAAACGAACCCCTTCGCGACATTTGAAGACGCTGACGGCACACTTCATTTTCTCGATGCACGGGAAATTGCGCGACTAAAACGGGAAATCGACGAGGAGTACGAAACCGAACTCCATACGAACGTGCTGGCCATACTCTTCGACATCTTCGAGACCCAAACGTACGGCGAGCCTCAGCTGGAGGTCGTTGACATCATTGAACAGTTGTTGCCGCACTTGATCGGCCTACGCGAGTACAATGTCGTCGCATACATCCTGCGAGAAGCGCGTGACATTTCACATCGGGCGTCCGCACCGGCAGCTGGACTAAAACGGCTTGACGACATTCAGACCAGGCTCTCGTCACCGGAGGTTTTGAACGGTCTGCTCCAAATGCTCGACGAGTCACATACCCCCCCAGCCCGTGACGACTTGACGGAGTTACTCGGCCAATTGAAGACGGAATCGATCGGGACCATCTTGGAGTGGCTTCCACGCCTCAACAATTCACGCGTAAAATGTGTGTTGTCGCTCGCCCTCGATCCCATTGCCCGAGCCAAC
>JAZDDD010000329.1:0-9827 GCA_036679545.1 Gemmatimonadota bacterium
GAACAGACGCCACTCAGCACCAACATTTCTGACCCCAGAGCGAGTGTGACATCCCGCACGTCGTCAGGGCCGTCTCCCCGGAGCACATCCAACGCTTCTTCAACTTCGATTGCGTTTCCACAGGCGTTTCCAAGCGGACGGTCCATGGCTGTGAGGAGAGCGACCGTCTTACAGCCACGCGATTCGCCCAACCCGATCATGGTACGGGCCAGGGTCAAACTATCTTGGTCATCGGTTAAAAACGCTCCGCTGCCGCGTTTGACGTCCAAGACCAAGCCGGCAATGCCCTCCGCCAGTTTCTTCGACATGATGCTGGCAGCGATCAATGGAATGGATGCCACCGTGGCTGTGACGTCACGCAGCGCGTAAAGTTTCCGATCGGCTGGCGCGATTTCCGGCGTTTGTCCGAGCATCGCGCAGCCAATGCGGTCCGTCTGACGAACGGCTTGCTCCAAAGAGAGATCGGTTCGGAAACCCGGAATCGATTCGAGTTTGTCGAGTGTCCCACCCGTATGACCCAAGCCACGCCCCGACATCATGGGCACGTACACACCGCAGCTCGCAACAAGCGGGGCCAATACAAGAGACACTTTGTCTCCCACGCCCCCCGTGGAATGTTTGTCTATGCGAACATGATCTGATGAGAATTCAAGACGCCCACCGGAGCCCAGCATGGCATCGGTCAGGGCTCCTAACTCATGAGGTTCCAAACCGCGAAAGAACACCGCCATGCAAAGCGCCGCCATTTGATAGTCGGGCACTTCATCTTTGGCGTACCGAAAAACCACATCGCGCCACTCCTCCGCATCGAGGGCATGGCCGTTTCGTTTTCGCTCTATGAGTCGTTTGAGCATGGGAAACGGCAACGAGGTGGATGGGCCCTCCGTGGTTACCGCTTGAAACCCCGTTTCAGTCGCTTTCGGATCCGGCGACGTTGTTTTAACAGTTCGTCACCCGCATCGTCCGACATGTCCTCAATCCGCCGCTTAACCCGACGACGGGTCACGGATCCCCGTTCCGGAGCGGCAAAAAGCATGACACCAGCTCCAACGATCCCACCAACCAGGAGTCCGACGACAAAGCCCGCGAGCGCCGAGTGCTCGGGACTGTCGTCCAGATCGTCGAATTCCAGGTCCTCTTCGAAGTCTTCCACGTCAGAATCTTTACTCATTTCGGGCCTCTGCTTGCTTGAGCCAACCCGGACGCGCCGGGACACGCAGTTTAGCGACTTGACTGACCTCCGTCGAGATGACGAACTTCCGTCTACGGGCATGATACCCGCCCCTCACATATACAAACCGACAACTTCATGAGTGAAATCGGTTCGCCGCCGTCGGAAACCGTTAGTGAACTGCACGCACGAATCGCCGAACTCGAACGCGGGCAAAAGCACTTGCTCGCAACAGTCGAGATTCTCGAGGAGATTTCGGGCACACTGTATTTCGTAGACATTTTGCAGGGGATCACTCGGAAGTTGGGTGATCTCTACGGGCTGGACCGGTGTTCCATCTTTCTGGCCGAACGCCGCGGTCCCACCGCCCGTCTGGTTGCATCATATGAAGACCCGTCGATTCGAAATTACTTGGTCGATCTGGACCGTTATCCGGAACTCAAGCGCGCGTTACAGTCCGGCGAGACCGTTTTCATCCCCGATGGCACGACGGATCCGGATCTGCGGCACATCCGAGGCATACTCGAGAAACGAGGGGCAAAAACCATCTCCGTGGTGCCCATTGCGTGGCGTGGTGTTGTCATCGGAGCAATGTTCCTCCGGACGTTTCGAGATGGACAGGCGTTCACCGACTCTGACATTCGCTTTTTCCAGGTTGTCTGCAGCTTAACCGCGAAGGTGCTGCGAAACGCATACCGTTATGAGAAGATGTCGCAGCGGCAATCGGAGACCAGCGAACTTGCGCGCCAGGCGAATCTCGAACGGGTGGCGCTGGTTTCCTACCTAAAACGGTTGCTCACCGCATTCTCAGGACAAGACGGCACCGGCTCGGAAAGCCTGTTATCACAGACGGCCGCGGACGAACTGGACCGGTTAGCCGAGGTGACGATGACCGTCCTTCAAGAAGAGGGGAAGGCTCGCTGAGCACGTCACCCGCCGAACGAGCCACGACGTTACGACGACTGCTCCACGACGCAAATCACGCGTATCACGTGCTGGATGATCCGACGATGTCGGACACGGAGTGGGATCGTCTCTTCGGTGAACTGAAGGCAATCGAGAACACGCACCCCGAGCTACGCACGATGGATTCTCCGACACACCGTGTCGGCGCCGAACCCGCATCGGCACTCGTCAAACACAAACATCGCTCACGCATGTTGTCGCTCGGAAACGCGTTCGACCATGATGAACTCGTCGCATGGAAGACGAGAATAGAGAAACTCGTGTCGGAAGTGAGCGAAACCGCATTCCAACTCGAACTGAAGATTGACGGCGCCGCTGTCAATCTGACATACCAGGACGGGCTCCTCATCATGGCCGCGACACGTGGCAACGGCACCATCGGGGAGGACATAACCACGAACGCGAGAACCATCCCGGACGTGCCACTCCGCCTGCGAGGAAGTGATTGGCCCGCCAGCATGGAAGTGCGTGGGGAGGTCTATTTTCCGCTGGACGCTTTCGACCGGTTGAACGCCACACGTGAGGCCGCGGGGGAACCGCGGTTCGCCAACCCGCGCAACTCTGCGGCCGGAAGCTTACGGCAGCTCGACCCCAAAATCACGGCTCAACGTGGCCTTCGACTCTTCGCCTTCCACATCGAGACAGAAGGGGAACACTCCTTTGGCACACAACACGAAGTCCTCGATGCGTTGGAAACATGGGGGTTTTGCGTGGCCCCACATCGCCAAGCGGTGGATAACCTGGACGCGGCCAAGCTTGTGATCGCCGATCTCGAAGCAAAACTTCCGAATCTCAATTTTGGTGCGGATGGCGTGGTCGTGAAGGTGGACGATTTGGCTTTGCATGAACGCTTGGGTGTCGTGGGCGGCCGCGAGCCCCGTTGGGCCGTCGCGCGAAAGTTCGCGCCAGAGGTCGCCATCACACAACTTCGGGACATTCAGATCAACGTTGGACGAACGGGTGCGCTCAACCCCTATGCAGTGCTCGAACCGGTCGAGGTCACCGGCGTCACCGTATCGCACGCCACGCTTCACAATTTTGATCTTATTGCGGCAAAGGACATTCGGGTTGGCGACATAGTCGAAGTCACACGCGCGGGAGAAGTCATTCCGCAAATTCTTGGGCCACTGCGTGAACACCGCACCGGCGATGAAAAGCCTTTTCTCGCACCCTCGCATTGCCCCGTCTGCGACACGCCAGTGGAAAAACTGGACGGAGAGGTCATGCACTACTGCCCTAACGCCGCGTGCGAGGGCCGTGTGCTCGAAAGTTTGATCCACTTTGCTTCGCGTGGCGCCATGGACATCCGCACACTGGGCGAGCAACGTGTCGCACAGCTTCGTGATGCCGGTCTGGTCCACGACGTTGCTGACGTGTATCAGTTGACCGCCGAGCAGTTAATGGAGTTAGAAGGGTTTGGCGAGAAAGCGGCCACTCAACTCATCAGCGCAATCACCGCGTCAAAGCGGCAGCCATTTTCCCTGTTACTTTTCGCACTCGGTATTCGCCACGTCGGCGCCACCGTAGCTACGCTTCTGGCCCGATATTTCGGCACGATGGATGCATTAATGCTTGCATCAGAGGAAGACATTGCAGCCGTCGAAGGGGTGGGTCCAACCATTGCAAGTGCTGTGGCACACTTCTTCAGCGTAAAGAGCAACCAACGACTGGTAGAACGCCTGCGGGACTCCGGGTTGGATTTTGACGAACCCGTAACCGACAGTGGAGCCCAACCCTTAGCCGGGCAATCTTTCTTGGTGACGGGTACACTGCCAAATCTGTCGCGGAGCGACGTACAGCAAAGAATCATCGATGCCGGGGGGAAAATTACGTCGTCCGTCTCAAAGAAAACCACTGCGATTGTGGTAGGAGACGCGCCCGGTAGCAAACTCAAACGTGCCCAGGCCCTAGGTATCGAGACAATTGATGAGAGCGAACTCTTGCGCCGGATCGACGCTCAATCCTAAGTTCCGTTGACCCAGTCGGATCACCCTCGCCCCGAGCCAATGATCACTTCGAACACCGGACTAATTGGACTGACACCCAGCCTGCTCAGGTCGCTGCGCACATCTCTGGAGAGGGTGCTAGGCGACAGCGCCCCACAAGTCCTGCAGGAGGCAGGCTTCGCGTCAGGTGGCGACGTCTACGACGCATTCGCGTCATGGCTCTCCGACAAGGCAAAATTGGATAACCCGCAGGACCTAGACGCGGAGCTCCTCGGAGAGATGCTTTCGGGGTTTTTTCATGAAACCGGATGGGGCGCTTTGACGGTCGAGCGGATGGGGACCGCACTCGCGGTAGATTCGGAAGACTGGGCCGAGGCGGACCCAGAATCTGGACTGCCGATTGCGTCCTGCAGCGTTTCCACAGGCATCCTCGCCGCACTCTTTGGCAAGTTGGCCGGGGGCGCGGTGGCCGTGATGGAGGTGGAATGCCGCTCGAAAGGAGACCGCTCCTGTCGATTCCTGGTTGGATCCAACGGTGTCTTGAACACGGTTTTCGAAGCCATCACCAAGGGCGAAGATTATCAGCGTGTGTTGACCGAACCGAGCTGATCCCGGTCGGCCAACTCGGTTTTGCGTGGTCGTATCTTCTGTATTGCCAACGCGTTGCGGCGTCCTTATCTTCCCGTTGGCTATGAGCTTGTGGAAACGCCTCTTGGGGCGCGACTCGAAGGTCGATGTTCGCCCTCAACGCCTGGATTACCTCAATGAGGGCTTGGCGCTGGAACGCCAGGGAGACTTTGACGCCGCCCTCACGTCCTATCGCCTCGCACTCCGTGATCACCCCACCGATCTTCGTGTCTTGCAAAACATCGCAATAGCCTACTCCAAAACGCGACAACACGATGAGGCCATTCGGTACTACCGCAAAGCGCTCGAAATTGACGCCACGTTGGGTGGAGCCCATTACGGCCTCGCGTTTCTCCTCTTAAAACAGGGCGATACCGAAACAGCCATGACCCACCTTGAGGAGTTCCTTTCCCGCCCACCACGAGGTACCGACGGACAAAAGTGGGTGGACCACGCTAATCGCGCGTTGGCGGACCTGAAAGGTTCAAACGAATCCTGAAAACGTTCCGCCTTGGACCGCTTGCAATGCTCGCCCTGGCCGCGTGCGAAACAATTACTGGCGATTTCAGCCGAGTTATTGCAATCGAAATTAACGCGCCGAGGGCACCGTGATCGGGATATCGGCCGGATCAGGACGCGTCCGGGCGCAAGTCGAAGCACTCCCATCAGAACCGGTCACCATAATCGTCATGCCGGCCGATACAACAACTCCGGACATCTTCCCGGACCTAACACGCCGCGCCGCTACAAACCGTCAGTGAAGAACCCAGACACTCTTCCGCAGCTCTTTTTCCAGGCTATCGAGCGTTTTGCAACAAAACGGGCGGCGTTGCGATACAAAGTTGGCGCACAGTGGAAGGATATCAACCATCAAGAACTCGCCCGCCGGGTACAACACACGGCACTCGGCCTGCGTGAACTCGGTATCAAAGCCGGTGACCATGTAGCAATCTTGTCCGAGAACCGGCCGGAATGGGCAATCGCTGATTTTGCCTGTATGAATTCGGGAATCGTCGATGTGACGGTGTACCCAACACTGATCCCGAGTCAGATCGAATATTTGCTCAACGATTCGGAATCGATTGCGATCTTCATCTCCGATCGTGCCCAATTGGATAAGATCGAGGAAATCCGGCCTCGTCTACCGCACTTGCAACACATCATCTCGTTCGATGACCTTGGAGACGAGGCGCCGGTGACGACGATGAAACGGTTGATCCGTCGCGGAGCGGCGGCTGAACCCAAGTACCCGACCTACCGGGACGACGCCCTAACACTGCCACCCGATACACTGGCGACACTCATCTATACGTCCGGTACGACTGGTGACCCAAAGGGCGTAATGCTGACGCACCACAACTTTACCAGCAACGTGCTCGGCGCCTTACAGATCTTGTCGATCGGATCGGACGATGTGTGTCTGTCGATTCTTCCGCTTTCACACGCTTTTGAACGCACGTGCGGTTTTTACACGATGCTCAGGGCCGGTGTGACAATCAATTACGCCGAAGGTATCAATCAGCTGCGTGACAACATGATGGAGATCCGACCAACGGTCATGATTTCAGTGCCGCGGTTGTACGAAAAGATTTACGCACGTGTGATTGATCGTGCGTTGTCGAGTGGGGCGGTGAAAAAGAGACTGTTTTTTTGGGCGAAGCGGGTCGGCGAACAGTGGACGGATCTCAAACTGACCGGCCAACCCATCCCCGCATTCCTGCAAGCTCGAAAAAAAATTACGGATCGCTTGGTGTTCAGCAAGGTGAGAGCGCAAACTGGTGGCAAACTTCGTTACTTCGTGTCCGGTGGGGCGCCCCTGGCGGAAGATGTTGCCAGGTTTTTCTACGCCGCCGGTTTACCCATAATCGAGGGATACGGACTCACGGAGACCGCGCCCGTCATTGCCGTGAACCCACTCGAAGCCGTGCGTCTGGGAACGGTGGGGCGCGCAATTCCACGTACGGAGGTCACCATTGCCGAGAACGGAGAGATTCTCATGCGTGGCCCGGGTCTCATGAAAGGATACTTCAACAAACCGGACGCAACGGAGGCTGCAATAGACAGCGACGGTTGGTTTCATACCGGTGACATCGGTGAGATAGACAGCGACGGTTACCTGCGTATCACCGACCGGATAAAGGATATCATTGTCACGGCCGGCGGTAAAAAGATCGCGCCACAACCAATCGAAAATCGAGTCAAGGCAAGTCCGTTCGTGTCAAACGCGGTCATGATTGGCGACAAGAGAAAGTTCGTCGTCATCCTTGTCGTGCCGGACCTCGAAGCCTGCCGCAAATGGGCTGGCGAACGAAGATTGACACTGCCGGGAACCAATGAAGCGTTGGTGGCGCTGCCTGAGATCGCCGCCAAGGTTGAGCGCGAGGTGATGGTGCATCTCAGAGACCTTGCTCGATTTGAGATGCCGAAGAAGATCATTCTCGTCGCGGAAGATTTTACGTTGGAACGGGGCGAATTGACCCCCACACTCAAAGTGAAACGGAAGGTCGTAGAGGATCATTACAAAGATGAGATCGATAGCGCGTACGTACCCTAGATCTTCTCTCCCACCACAATCCCATCACTCACCGCCAACTGTGTGACCCCGTCCGGACATGTTGTCTGCCCAAGAGCCACAAAGCGGGTACCACGTAACAGCACACGCAACGATTCCTCGATCCATGGCGACGTAAACATCTCAGCGCCGAGCACTAACCCTCGCATGGATGAAGTGCGCAATGGGATGGATTGTGGTGCGTACAGAACCGAAACGCGGGCCGTGCTCAGTATTGAGGTCGATGCATTGCACGCGACAAAGTGAACGCCCTCCACTAAATCTGCCAGACCAGAGGCCAACCGCGAAGCGGAGCCTACCAACACCACATTACCACCTGCACCGGAGAGGTTGAGCAGTGCTTGTGCGGTTCCGGCGTCTATGCCAATGTCGCCACCCAATGCACCGTTTTCCAGCGGGCCGTCACTTTTCGTAAACCGCACGGCGCCATCATCAATCAGGTACTCGTTGCGACAAACCGGACAACCGACCAACCCGGTAATGACGGTACGGCCATCCGTCTTGTCCGCCGAAACCACACAGAACGTCTCCTCATGCTGTTCCGGACAACGAAGCAACTCGGCCAGCTCAATGTGCATCAACCGACTCCCAACGAGACGAGACTTTGCATGACCCAATCGTGCATCACCGTTCCGGCCAAAACGATGTCGTCTTCGCGAGAGTCTTCGGTTGGGTTGTGGCTGACACCGTCAATACTTGGGATGAAAAACATCGCGGCGGGACACACCAAGGCCGCATGTTGCGTGTCGTGGCCGGCCATCGATGGAAGGGCAGTGAACGGAATGTTTGTCTTCGCTAAGACGTCACGCAAATCCGACAATCTCTTCGCATTTGTGTGAACCGGCGTGATGTCGGCGGCGCGAGAGACGGTGATCTCCACACCGGTCGTCAATGCCGTCTTTGTGTGATGTGAGACGAGTGCCATCAATCGTTCTTCGATTGCGTCTAGGATGTGCGTTGTTTGCGCGCGCACCTCGACCACGGAATCCACACTGCCAGGTACGACGTTCGGTGCGCCGGGAGCGACAATGAGTTGCCCACACGTGATCACGGCGTCACGCCAGTCAACCACCAGCATGGGCAATTCCGAGACGAGCCTGCACATGGGGATCAGCGCGTCTTTCCGCCGGTTCATCTCGGTGGTGCCCGCGTGGTTGGCCACACCCGACGAATGTACGGCATAACGCCGGATGCCCACGATTCCCTCGACCACGCCGATCCGCGCGCCACGATCTTCCAGTCGCTGACCCTGTTCGATATGGCACTCCAGAAAACCTGCGACTCTGACCGGTGGTACATACTGCACACATCCCTCCGGATCCGGCACGACGGACCGAACGGACTGGCCATTCTGGTCTTCGACATTCAGGTCATCATCCGAACACATACCCGCAAAGACACGGGACCCAAAGAGACCGTTGTTGAATCGCACACCCTCTTCATCGCGAAAGATCACTACACCGATGTTAGGGTGCGCCTTACCGCCACGGGCGGCCTCACGAAGCACGTGCAATCCCGCCGCAACCCCCAGACCACCATCCAACCAACCGCCTTCAATAACGGTATCGAGATGACTACCGACCAATAACAACGGTGGGCCTTTTTTTGTGAAGCTTGCTTCCGGTCCCACGAACGTGTTACCGGCTGCATCAGCTGCGCGCGCGAGGCCATCAATGCTCGACGCGTGATGCCAAAAAAGGTCGTGCGCTTCGCACTCCAGGTCAGTATACGCCATGCGTGTGCATCCACGCTTCGTGGATGTTAGTTGGCGTAATTCTCGGAGGAAGTGGAGCATCGGCCCTCTCGGAGCCATCTGTCTGTGAGTTTTGCTATCGCTAGCTGGTCAAACCGGACGGAGCCAACCGAATTATGTCAACGTTCGCGTGCCGTGGTCGTGTTACGGCGAATAGTACGACATCGGCTACGTCACCGGCACCGAGCATTTCGGACCTGCTTGGGAGATCCTGTCGGTTGTCGGGGTCAATGGGGTCCCACAGGGCGGTATTGGTTGCACCCGGGGAGACCAACGTGGCCCGGATACGCCCGCGTTCTTCGACGGCAATCACTTCGTGCAGGGCACGCAAGCCATACTTACTGGCAGAATACGCGGCGTTTCCGGGGAAGCATTGGTGATCGGCAACGCTACCAATCGTGATGAGGTGTCCGTTGCGGCGGGCCAACGACGGTAACAACTCGCGCAGGATATCAAACGGACCAATGAGATTGACAGCAAGTTGCTCCGCAAACTCATCGTGCGTAAAATCGGCCGCTGGCTTCAACAAGAAGGTGCCAGCGTTGCTGACGACGATATCGATACCGTCGCATTGATTCGAGATGGTGCGAGCGGCACGCGCGATGTCATCCACCTTTGTCAGATCACACGGAATATCAGTGCGTTGGTGCGTCGAGTCGGCCGCCAACGATCGCGCAAGGCGAAAGACGTGCGCACCGTTTTGCTGCAGCGTTTCAGCAACCGCTTGGCCAATGCCACGACTGGCGCCGGTCACCACCGCAACCTTGTTCGCAAGTGGGCCGCTCACGCGAG
>JAZDDD010000033.1:0-5640 GCA_036679545.1 Gemmatimonadota bacterium
TCCTGGCCGGTCAGTCGGGTGCTGCGCTCATCGAAGGATGGGACGCAACCGAATTCGACGTTCGCTTTGGCTGTGAGGTCAAGGGGTTTGACCCGACGGAGTTCATGGATCGCAAGGAGATCAAACGCTCGGATCCGTACGCACAATATGCCGTGGCCGCGTCGGATCAAGCGCTTGCCGATGCGGGATTGCAGAACGGTGGTTTGCCGGGTGATCGGTGTGGTGTAATCATTGGGAGTGGCATCGGTGGGATTTCGACCTTTGAAGAACAATGCAAGTTGTATCTGCAAAAAGGTCCGAAGCGCGTATCGCCGTTCTTTGTTCCCATGTTCATACCGGATATCGCGTCTGGAATGGTATCCATCCGGACGGGCGCCACCGGTCCAAACTACGCCACGGTTTCGGCGTGCGCATCATCGGCCCACGCAATCGGTGAGGCGTTTCGGTTGATTCAGCATGGTCAGGCTGACGTCATGATCACCGGCGGCGCGGAAGCGGCAATTACACCGCTTGCGGTCGCGGGCTTCAGCAACATGAAAGCCCTCTCGAAACGGAACGATGAGCCCCAGAGAGCGTCGCGTCCTTTTGACAAAGGCCGCAACGGATTCGTGATGGGCAACGGTGCAGGCGTGGTCATCCTCGAGGCCCTCGAGTATGCCATGGACCGCGGAGCGCGGATCTACGCAGAAGTGGCTGGTTATGGCATGAGTGCGGACGCGCATCACATGACGCAACCAGCACCCGGCGGGCAGGGCGCCATACGGTCGATGACCGCGTGTTTGGCGGATGGCAATATCGATCAGGCGGACATCGGTTACATCAATGCACATGGTACATCAACGCCTCTTGGGGATCGGGCCGAGGTCAACGCCGTCAAACATTTGTTTGGTGAACGGGCTAACTCATTGGTGATGGGATCGACCAAATCGATGACGGGTCACCTTTTGGGTGCGGCTGGTGGTTTAGAGTTTAGTGTTTGTGTGAAAGTGCTCGAGACCGGTGTCATTCCACCAACGATCAATCAAGACGAACCAGATCCGGAATGTGATTTGAATTGTGCGCCCAATGTAAAAATCGAACGTGATGTTCGATTGGCGTTATCCAATTCGTTTGGCTTCGGTGGTCACAACGTCTCTCTTGCAGTGAAGGCGTTCGAGGAGTAAGTGCGCTCTCTGGCCGAGATCCATTTCCGGGACGTTAAACTGCGTCCTATTGCTGCAAAGGTTGAGGAAGGTATCCGTTTGTCCAACGAGGACGCGCTCGTCCTCTTTGAGACATCAGACTTACTTGGTGTGGGTGCCCTAGCGGACTTTGCCAACCAACGTGTCAATGGCGATCGCGTCTTTTTTTCGGCGAATCAACATCTAAATCCAACCAACGTTTGCATCCTGCGAAAAACATGTACGTTCTGCTCCTTCGCGCGTGTCCCAAACGAAGATGGTGCGTACACGCGTTCGCTGGATGAGGTGTTCGAAGAGGCCGAGGCAGCGCGCGACGCGCCAACCAGCGAATTCCATGTAGTTGGTGGTTTGCATCCCAAGTTGAAGCTCGAGTATTACCTGGACATGTTTCGCGGTCTTAAAGAGCGGCATCCCGGTGTGCATATCAAAGCACTCACGGCCGTAGAAATCGCGCATCTCGCGCGTATAGAGAAGAAGACCACGCGTGACGTACTCATAGCAATGAAAGAATCGGGGGTGGACACGTTGCCTGGGGGTGGCGCGGAGGTATTTAGTACCGCCGTTCGTGCCACGATTGCTGACCGGAAACTCGTGGCGGAAGATTGGTTGCGGGTACATCGAGAGGCGCACGCGTTGGGCATGCCCACCAACTGTACGATGTTGTATGGGCACGTCGAAACGTTGACCGATCGAGTTGACCATCTTGCCACGTTGCGCCAATTGGAGGACGAAGCACCCGGGTTTTTGACATTCATTCCGCTGGCCTACCACCCGGACCACAACGAACTCGGAGAGGAACTCGGGCGGCAAGGGACAAGCACGACCGGGTTTGATGATCTCAAGAACATCGCGGTCGCTCGGTTGTTCCTCGACAACATCCCACATGTGAAGACGCACTGGCCAATGGTGACGCCGTTTCTTTCACAGATCTCCTTGGCGTTTGGGTGTGACGACGTCGAGGGTACGGTGATTTTCGAACGTGTGTACCATGAGGCCGGAGCAACAACGCCCATGGCCATGTCCTATGGTGGTCTCGTGCGTTTCATACGCGCCGCTGGACGTCGGCCCGTGGAGCGCAGTTCACTTTACGACACCGTCCGAACCTTTGAGGATGGTGACCCGATATTTTCCGAGGTAGATCAAGCGCCTCCGGCCCCACCTCAGGAACTCGTGCAACTCGTCGGCACCGGAAGAAGCTGATGAGGGTCGGTCGGATTGGCTACATCAATTGTTATCCAGTTTACGGTGCTATTGATCGGGGGATTGTCCCCTTTGACGATCAACTCATCACCGGTACGCCTTCTGAACTCAATGACCTACTCGCGGCGGGCGAACTCGACGTGTCAGTAGTTTCCGCGGTCGAATACGCGCGCAATGCGAAGGACTACTATCTGCTGCCAAACTTGGCAGTTTCATGTGATGGCCCGGTAAGAAGCGTGGCGCTTTTTTCGAAACGACCGCTGGAGGAACTCGACGGCTGTACCATTTTGGTGTCTGCGTCGTCACGCACATCCGTACAGTTGCTGACGCTTTTGTGTCATGACCGATACGGCATCGAACCCAATCTTGTCGAAGCCCGGGCTGAGAGTGTCGACTTGGATGCGCTAGCGGATCTTCCACACGATGGTGTATTGGTTATTGGGGATGCGGCACTTTTGCTGGCAGGCCGCGGCGCATATCGACACAAATATGATCTCGGACAACTGTGGCATGATTGGACGGAGTTACCGTTTGTTTTTGCCGTTTGGGCTGCGCGTCGGGGAGTCAATACTGCAGGTGTTTCCGCTGTGCATGAGGCGCTTGAACGTTCCCGCTCATGGGGACTGACACATCTTGACGAACTAGCGGCAGATGCAGCAGCCACGACTAATATCGATTACGAAACGTGCCGCGAGTATTTGGGCGGTATCGACTATGCCCTTTCGTATCGTCACCTCGAAGGACTAACGAGTTTTTTCCGCCGACTTGCTGCTCGTGGTGTTGTCGCTGATGGCACCTTGACGTTCTTATCCGTTGCTTAATCTCGAGCTTAGGAAATGATCCAGCGCAACTCATCTGACTTCCGACACTTTCTCGACTTGTACGAAAACGCGCCGCTTCTCGAATTGGGTATGATGGCGGACCAAAAACGATGGGAGTTGCACCCTGAGCCAGAGGTCACGTACATTATCGACCGGAATATCAACTACACGAATGTCTGTGTCGCCGATTGTAAGTTTTGCGCGTTTTACCGTCGACCCAAGCACAACGAAGGATATGTGCTGTCTTTTGAAGAAATAGGAGAGAAGATTGACGAGACCAGGGCGCTCGGCGGTGTTCAGATACTAATACAGGGCGGGCACAATCCGTATATACCGTTCGACTGGTACCTCGAGTTGATGCGCTATATCAAGGAACATCATCCCATTCACATACACGGATTCTCTCCCTCCGAGGTCGACTTTTTCGCGACGCGATTTCGGATGTCTGCGGAAGAGGTCATTCGGCAATTACAGAGTGCCGGATTGGATTCGATCCCCGGTGGTGGCGGCGAGATTCTGGTGCAAGACGTACGTGATCGTGTGGCCAAGAAAAAGGCTGGCGCCGATCGCTGGCTGGAAATCATGGAAATCGCACACGGACTGAATATGAAGACGTCCGTGACGATGATGTACGGTCTGGGCGAAACAAACGAAGACCGTATCGAACACCTGTTCCGTGTGAAGGAGGTGCAGGATCGGACGGGTGGGTTTACCGCATTCATCACGTGGCCACTCCAACCCGATGGCACGGACATGGCGGGAACACCCAAAACGGACGCTGTCACGCATCTACGTACCGTCGCCATAGCGCGTATCGTGTTGGATAACGTTCCCAATATTCAGGCGTCGTGGGTCACCATGGGTTTCAAGGTTGGCCAGATCGCATTAAAGTTTGGTTGCAATGACTTCGGCTCGCTGATGATCGAGGAGAATGTTGTGTCCGCGGCCGGTACAACACATCGGACGACCGTCGATGATATGGAACGGTTTATCTCGGACGCAGGCTTTTCGCCAAAAAGAAGAAGGCAGGACTATTCGGTTGTTGGATAGCGGACAACCGCCGTCGTCAATCAGGCATCGTCAATCACAAACAATAAATCCCAGGCGAACGTGTCCAAACCCATACTCATTATCGCAGGTTCCGAAAGTGATCGAGAGCGCGTCGCTGGCGCGTTCAAAGTCTTGGAGGATGCCGGCATCGACTACGACTTCGTTGTCTCATCGGCCCATAGAAACGCCGAGCAAACCGCCGAGATCGCAAAAGGTGCCCACGCCAAGGGTTATCGTGTGATCATCGCTGCTGCGGGACTTGCCGCGGCATTGCCGGGAGCGCTGGCAGCGCTGACGGACCTACCGGTGGTTGGGTTGCCGTTGGATGTCGGACCATTGCGTGGCGTGGACGCGTTGTACGCAATGGCGCAATTGCCGCCGGGGTGTCCGGTGGGTGTGGTGGGGATTGGGAATGCGAAGAATGCGGCTCACCTTGCGATGAGGATTTTGGCGGGGAAACTTTGAACGTCGAACGTCAAACGTCGAAACGTCGAATCTTCGGGTTTGCCGATCGGCGTTCAATTCCACATGGCACCGAACACCCAAAGAGTCGTTCCGCAAACAGCCGCGACCGCGGAAAGGCCTCAGGTTCCCATTGTCCATCCAAGCCAACCCAGCGACTTGATGACTACGAACTGCAAGACGACCGCGAAGGTCCCTACGCCAAATGTATACAGAAAGAATGCGCCCGGTCTTTTGAACCTCACTGGCAGAGTAGTAGGCGGCTCCGGCCAGCAGCCTTTGCACCGAACGCAACGACAAGGGCCGAAACCCCGAGGACATTGAAAGCGAAGATGTCGGCGGCGGCAAAGCCAGCTACGGGCTCGCCAACACTAAACGCGATCACCAGCGATACAACCATCGAAGCGGCGTGAGGTAACTCCGCGAATATCGTCTTTGACGCTAACTTTCCGGGAAGCAAGAAAAGAGTCCCCAGCGCATGTGGACCGCGGCGCCGTTCGCGGATCCGCCGACCAACACGGCAAAGACGGCCAATAGAATGAACACGACCAACAGCTGTGGTTCCCAGTAGCCACCAGCGCCGCCAATACAGGCAGCACGATGCATGAAAGGTTCCGATACTTCGCGCGTCGCAACACGGCGATTTCAAACCACATGAAGGCGGACGCCCCAACGAGTCGGCCACCGCCGCGTGCACAACTCAATCGCTTTACTCACGAGTAGCCCACATCCGAAGTCCTGGTTGCTTTCAGTGGTGCCCTTGTATCAGAACTGGAAAGAGACTGATGGCTGGACCATGTCCACACCATGGAGCTTGAGTGTCACTTAGGGATGACGCCCAAACGAACGCAGCGCGGGTTTTTGAGCCTCTCGAGCGGTATAAAACCTGCCAATCAGTAACCCAACCCGGACCAGGTGCCGCCGCC
>JAZDDD010000330.1:0-3544 GCA_036679545.1 Gemmatimonadota bacterium
GACGGTACCGGGCAGGATGGCTGGCTAGCAGCATGAATCCGGCTCCTGAAGACTCGGTTTCTGGACACGTAACCGCTTATTTTGTAAGGTATTCGAAACCACAACTGGTGCGAGGAATCTCTGTGCCAATGGCAAATAATGCTCGGCGCCGCCTGGCGACACTGTTCGTCCTGATCATCACCGTGGCAACCAGTTGTGACGACCTTGGGCCCGGCGGATCTCGATTGGTACAACTTTCCGTGGCTCCAAGCTTCGCAAGCCGTCAGGCAGGCCTTGTGCCGGTGACGGCCGCACGAATCCTGGTCACACGTCAGAACAGCGGAACGGTTGCTGCAGATACGACGGTCGCGGTAACCAGCGACACCGTGGACGTCAGCGTTGCTGTTGCCGTGGGCGATGCAGACGAAGTCCTCTTGCTCACACTTGCACTCATCGGGACAGCCAACGACACCGTTTTCCGCGGTGGGCCCATGCAAATCGCCGCAGCAGCAGTGGGCGCCGAACCCATCGTCGTGGGGATTGTCTACACCGGAACCGGTGCGGACGCCGATTCAGTTGTCATCACTTCAACGCCGCCGAGTCTTTTTTCCGGTCAAACATTCACACACCAAGCCGTGGTGTTCGTTGGAAACCAGGTGATACCTGGAACGCCCATCGCATGGTCATCCCTCGATCCGGCTAACGCTACGGTGCCCGATCGTTCAACCGGTAACATCCTGGCGGGCAACCAACGCGGCACCGCGCGGATTGTGGCAGAGCTTCTGAACGGACCGGCCGACACCACGACCGTCACTGTACAACCAACGCCCGGTTCAGCTTTGCTTGTATCCGGCGGTGGTCAAGTTGGTCCCGCCGGCGCAGCGTTGCCGACTCCGATAACAATCCAAGTATTGGGGACCGACGGTCTGCCTGTCCAAGGTGCAGTCGTCCGTTTCAACGGTGACGGCGTCTTTCAACCAGACTCGGCGCTTACGAACGCCACCGGTAATGTTGTGACTTTATGGATTCTGGGCGTAACCGGCGGAATACAGATGGCGGTTGCGAGCGTGGATGGGAGTACCGTTTCTGTCGCTTTCAGCGCGACCGCAACGACAACGACGGGGTCACCATCCCAACTCGTGTTCATCGCGCAGCCAATAACCTCGGTGGCCGGCGTCATACCACCGGTGGTCGTCGATATACGAGACACTGCCGGTGTCGTCGTCACCTCGTTCAGCGACTCCATTTCAATGGGTCTGGGTGTCAGTCCATCTGGCACACAGTTAGGTGGACGAACGACGGTGGCAGCGGTGGGCGGCGTCGCGACGTTCGACAGTCTGGTTGTAACCACCGCAGACATAGGCTACGCGCTCGACGCGTTCATACCATCTTTTCTTTTGATTCGATCGGATCCATTTGACGTTATAGCCGGCCCGGCGACAACCTTGTCGTTCGTTGTAAACCCATCGACGACGGTTGTGTCCAATACCATCGCACCGGCAATCCAAGTCGCAGCCACCGACCCGTTCGGGAACATCAACTCGGCTTTTTTCGGAATCGTGACGCTTACGATCGCAGCGAATCCCGGAGGGGGTCAGCTGCAGGGCACTACATCTGTGGGCAGCGCGTCTGGAGTGGCCACGTTCAGCAACATTTCGATTGATCAACCGGGGTCAGGTTATCTCCTGTCGGCTCAGTCCGCCCCGGACCTGACTGGAATTTCCAATTCATTCGACATTACAACCGCCAGTGGAGTTGTGCGCTGGATTAATCCCGCCGGTGGACTTTGGAGCGGTCCGGCGAACTGGAGTACCGGCGTCGTTCCAGCGGCGTCCGACACGGTTTTGATTGACCAACCCGGCATTTACAGCGTTACAGTCGATCAAAACGCAACTGTTGCGCAACTTACCGTTGGTGTCGCAACAGGGGCGCAGACGTTGTCGCTAGGTGCAAACACGATCACCGTTGGTTTAGGGGGTGGCACGATCAACGCAGGCGGCATCGTGGATCAAACCGGTGGTAACATGACCATGACCGGCCCGTTTTTCGTCAACGGAACTTATACGTGGAACGCAGGCAACCTGGCTGGCGGTGGTACGGGTTCCGTCAACGTGACAACCACGGGGTTGTTAAACCTAAGCGGCGGCGCAGCACGCACTCTCGACGCCATCGCCGTCAACAACGACGGGTCGTTCAGCTACTCGGCAATTGGGACAATCACGGTTACCAACGGTGGATTACTGAACAATCTGGTCAACGGAACCATCTCGCTCGTCGCCACCAGTGGAAACTTTCTACAGGGTGCTGGTGCAACGGGCGCCTTCACGAACGCCGGCTTGTTGGATCGGTCCGTCGGAACGGGGGTTGTCTTGTTTGGCGTACCGTTCGTCAATGCTGACAGCGTTCATGCCGGGTCTGGCACGTTACAATTCAACAATGGCGGAGGAAGTTCAGGACCAATCTTCGTGGCCGACGGCGCCAACTTGTTCCTTGCGGGCACCCACGGCATTAGTGGCGCGGTGACGGGGGGTGGGACATTCACCTTGTTAGGTGGCATTGCAACGTTTAACGGACAGTACAGCTTGGACACGACCATCGTCGGCTCAGGCGTCGCAAACTTCAGCGCGGTCGCGCCAGATACTGCCGTTACTAACGAGTTGTTGTTCACCGGCGGAGCCATTGGAGGAATTGGGACGCTCCATGTTACAACCAGTGCCACCTGGGACGGCACCGGCAACTTCTTGGGATCCGGTACAACACGCATTGGCCCCGCCGCAATCATGATCGTTGAAGGAATCGGTGCGCGACAGTTGGATAGCCGTACCATTGACAATGAAGGAACCGTGGACTGGACCATGACGGGCCAGCTCAACCTGACAAACGCGGCGACCATTAACAATCAGGCCGGTGGCTCCTTCAATGCAACTGCCAGCTCGGCTCCCTGGGTCCATAGTGCCGGCGGGTTTACGACGTTCAACAATACGGGAACGTTTACGAGAAGCACCGGAGCAGGTTCGTTCAGCATGGACGCGAACTTAATCAATAGCGGAACGATTGATATACAAACCGGCACACTTACACTCACGCAGGGCGGCACGTTTGGCGGTTCGGCAACCGTCGCGAGTGGCGCAACACTCGATCTGTCTTCAAACGGAACCGTCAGTTACAACTTGCTCAATGGGTTTGCCACTGCTGGACTCGGTGTTTTCCGACTTAGTGGAGTGACCGCTACAATGACAAGTAGTGCCCCTGCAATAGCCACCTTCGAGCGTTTCACGCAAACAGCGGGAACGTTGAGCGGTGACGGCACCGTAGTCGTGACGGCAGCGCACGTCTGGGACGGCGGCACGATAGATGGCAGCCCCGGTGCCGGGACGCTCCGGATACTGAACACGGCCACGAGTACCTGGGGGGCCGGTGTCGTGGGACGGGAACACCGAAACCGGATATTCCAGAATCAAGGAATCGTCGCGTGGACAGGCAACACGACGGCCAGCGGTGACGGGGCAGTATTTGACAACCAAGCGGGTGCGACGTTCGACATCCAGAGCAACCTCTCGTACGC
>JAZDDD010000331.1:0-6725 GCA_036679545.1 Gemmatimonadota bacterium
GCGAAAAGACGGTAAGGTGGAGATGTTGCGGGGGGAGCGCGGAGAGGCCCTGCTCGGCATTCAGGGTGTTGCCAAAGAACTGCACGCGAGCGCGCGGTGGTTACGCGTGTTTGCCAGCCGCACCATCGACGTTGACTCGTCTCGCCTCATTGCGATCGCCG
The DNA here is from genome assembly GCA_036679545.1 of Gemmatimonadota bacterium. GTDB lineage: Bacteria > Gemmatimonadota > Gemmatimonadetes > Gemmatimonadales > GWC2-71-9 > JAZDDC01. The sequence goes on from JAZDDD010000331.1 coordinate 162, forward strand.
AACGCTCGGAACAAGATGTCAAGAGCGAACTACAACAAGACACGACGCTTATGAACAGCGAACAATTGAACAGCGAACGTCGAACGTCGAACAATTGAACGTCGAACAATTGAACGTCGAACAATTGAACGTCGAACAATTGAACGTTGAACAATCGAACGTTGAACAATCGAACGTCGAACAATCGAACGTCGAACGATGTTGATTGCTCAGCGTTCAGCTGTTCGGTGTTCGCTGTTCAGCGTTCAACGTTCAATTGTTCAGCGTTCGCTGTTCGACGTTCGCTGTTCGACGTTCGCTGTTCGACGTTCGCTGTTCGACGTTCGCTGTTCGACGTTCAACCCGCCCCCGCGTCCGCCAATCGCCGGGCTAGCGCCCGATAGTACAAGACATCCTCATCGCGCCCAGCGTCCTCCATGCTTTTGGCACACACTTCCAACGCATAAAGCAGGGGGCCCAGATGTTCGGCCGCAACCTTACCCACGGCGCCGGCATTTGGGCCTTCATTATTTTCGGGATTCTGGTGGGATGGCATGCGACGGGAGTTGTTGCTTACGGAACGTGATCCACTCGGACAATGATCGCGGTGATATTGTCCAGTCCGCCCCTACGGTTTGCTTCGGCAATGAGTTCGCCAACAAGATCTTGCGGTTGTTTTCCCGACCCCATAATCCGGTGAATGTCATGATCTTCGATCATACCGGTCAATCCGTCCGACGCCAGTAAGAACAGGTCGCCATCTTGAAGGACACCCATGTACAGATCCTGAACGTACGAATGATCCTTCGTGAGTTGAAGGAACGAATCCTCGCGCAGCACGTACGCACGTGAGTCGCCAACCTGTCCGATCAGATAACGGTCACGGATTGCGACCATGGCCGTAGCGGTCGTGCCCATGCCACGTTTGTCGTGTTCTTTGAGAGTTCGCTGGAAGATGGCACCGTTGGCTGAATGGATGGCATGGCGCATCCGGTCTGCCGCCTCCGTGTCGGAGGCTTTACCACAATCACCGACCTCGCGTGCGATGATCCGCACCGCCATCTCGCTGGCGACCTCACCGGCCGCGTGGCCACCCATCCCATCGGCCACCACGAACAGGTGGTAGTCCGGAACAATAAGGTAATTGTCCTCATTGCCGGACCGAATGATCCCAACGTCCGTCAGCCCGGCTGACGTCAACGCGAGATGCGAGTTCTCGGATGACATATTCACGCTAGCCGAGGAGTCGCCCATATCGCAATGATCATTTGAAAGGCCATATCCGAAATCCTCGATCGGATCCCCGGTCGGTCGACTCTTTTGGGTTCGGTGATTCGGTAGTCGGTCGCTTTGGAGGGTCCGCGACGGCCGATGCTGATTCACCAGACGAAGACGCCGGCGGTTGTGGCGGCATCTGAAAAGCACCCATCAGCTTTGTCGAACTCCCTTGACGGGCATCGATGGTATCATCCATCGGCTCGAACACCATGCTCACATCACCAAACCGGATAATTGCGCCGGGTGCCAGTGGTACCTCGCCCGACACACGTTCACCGTCAACGAATGTACCATTGGTGGAATCCAAGTCCACCAGAATCCAGATGCCCTCCCGCCGTTGGAATTTGGCATGGATCGTGGAGACCGTTCCATCATCAACAACGATATCGTTGTAATCCGCCCGACCGACGTTAACTACCGGCACCCGAATCGGGTACCGCTTGCCCTTGAGGTCCCCCGAACGTGCCAGCAGGCTGGCAAGTGCCTGATTGCTCGGTTCCGGGCGCGGTGGTGGTGGTGGCGGCGGAGAGTCCGGAAAGGCGTGCATCGTATCGCCGAGTCGATGAGCCGCACCGGGCGCGGGCGCGGCGGGCGGTTCTAGCGGTGGACCGTCCGGAAAGCCGTGCATGGTATCGCCGAGACGGTGCTCGGCCCCGGGAGCTGCCGTCGGGGGCGGTTTTGGAGCAGACCCAACACCCGGGATACCAAACATGGTGTTCCCAAGACGTTGCTCCGCACCCGCAGGCGGCGTGTCCAATTTCGGCGGCGGTTTTGACTCTGGCTCGACGACCGCCTCGGCAACGATATCCGCATAAAATCGGAACTCATCTTCTCCCAAACGGATGATGTCGGTACGAGCGAGGAGTCGCTCGCCTTCGACCCGATCTCCGTTTACAAACGTTCCGTTCGTACTGACGTCCACCACAACATATCCCTTGGGAGTGGGGAGAATCTCAGCATGACGGCGTGACACCCGTTTGGTGGTGATCACGACATCACACCCGGCGTCCCGCCCAATGACCAACTGGGCCTCGATATGATACTCTCTGCCATCGGTGAGGCTCACCAATCTGCCACCGGTCGCCGCGGTTCCAGCGGCTGGATCCTTATCCGTGTCTTTGGGGCGAAACTTTGCCAGATCTGCGGCATTGACGAATTGTGTGCTGCCACTTCGCCGCTCATCAACAAAAATCAAGGCGTGGCCACCGACTTCTACCTTGTCGCCGTGTAGCAGCGGTGTTGGTTGCGGCCCGAGTTGGACACCGTTGATAAAGGTCTTGGCATCTTCATCAGCCCGGGCAACCGACGCTTGACCATCGGCGTCGGCCTGGATTACCAGGTGCCGTGGCGTGACACCATCACCCATCAGCGCGATAAAACTAGAAGCGTCGCTGCCGATGGCCGACGTGCCTGTCGGTATCGCGTGTCTTTGTCCATCGATTTCAAGGAATGACATACGGCGATGATTTGTGCGATTCTGGTTACAAGTGCCTCAACAACTTAGCCACGCCCATCTCTCGGTGCAACTAAAAAGAGATGGGTTTCGTCCATGCAAGTGCCTAACTGACAAGCACTTCGGTCAAGTGGGTTCCGCATTTTCAGGATCGCCCGCCTTATTTTCAGGATCGCCCGCCTTCTCGGCCGCCCCTTTGAGCCAACCCCAAAAAACGACCGAGCCAAAGCCAACGGTTAGGTACGCCAGCATCGTCCGCCAGAGCAATATGTAAGACGGCGTGAGTTCCCTTGGCACGTAAATCGACATGACGGCTGCTGAGAGCAGCTCAGCAAGACCGGCTCCACCCGGAGTCGGCGAAAAATAGAGGAGGAACGTGATCAGCGTCTGGAGCAGGAGCACGTCAATGAAGTTGACCTGAATGTCCAACATGCGAAGCACCACGTATCCGCCCAACAGCTTATTCGAGAAGGCGAGGGCCGACGTGAGGACGGCACCGACAAGTGCCAGCCAGCCCCAACCTTTGAAGAAGGCGACCACACATTCATGGGAGCGACTGATGCCATCCCGTAGCCCCTGCACGCGATGGGCAAGCTCCGGGTTTCCACGGGATTCAAGCCACGTGACGACACGCTGGGCGAGCCGTGCGGCCACACCGGGGAAGATAAAAACGGTCACGATGACAAGGCCGATCCCAACGAATCCGCCCAAGGATAGGCGAAAGAGGTCGTAAAGCGTCACAGATTGGCCCAAGATGTCATGTTGCTCGAGCGATAACCCCGCACCGAGGAATATTGCCACCGGCCCTGCGATCGCAAAAAACACGATCGTCGCCACGAATGACATGAGAGACGAAATCATCGCTTCGGGTATCGGAGTCCCGTAGCGTGTGAGTGTGTAGATCATCATGGGTCCGCCACCCGTCTGTGACGGCGTCAGGTGACATCCCCAACTATTCATCCCCCCGGCGAGAATGGACCCCTTTAAAGACGCACCTGGGCTGACATGTCTGTTGAGGATCCAAAGTCGCAGACCGCCCCCGAACCAATCCATAGACGCAAGCACTACCCCGAGCACCACCCATTCCCATTGGAGGTTGGTCATGGTGGTGACGAACGTGTCCAGATTGTTTCCGTAAAAAAGCAGGCCCACGATCCCTATCAGCGATAGGCCCGCAAAGATTTCGAAGCCGCGTCGGACGACGCGTGACGAGAGGAGACTAGACATGGAGGGAGGCAACGTAGGTCAAAGCGCCGCCTGTCGTCAACGGTTCCCGTGGCGATGAGTCCCGAGAATGCATAAGCTTCCTGTCATGCCCGCAGGCGCGATTCGCATTTCCAATGCCCGTCAGAACAACCTGAAGGGAATTGACGTTCAGTTTCCCCATCATGCGCTGACCGTGATCACCGGTCCCTCTGGTTCCGGAAAGAGTTCGCTGGCGTTCGACACGTTGTACGCCGAGGGCCAACGTCGGTATATCGAGTCGCTTTCGACCTACGCCAAACAATTCCTCGAGCGTATGCCCAAGCCGCTTGTGGACCGGATCGACGGCATCTTTCCGGCCGTGGCGATCGAACAGAAAAACCCCACGACAAGCAGCCGCTCCACTGTGGGCACCGCGACTGAGATTCACGACTATCTCCGGCTCCTTTGGGCACGAGTGGGTCATCAACGATGTCACAAGTGCGGTCACCCGGTCGAGAGTGAATCGCCCAGCACCGGGGCGAACCGCCTGATCGATACATACAACGGCCGCCAAATCGTAATCGGTTTTCCGTTACGTCGCTCCGACCGTTTTGACCATGACCTGCAGGTCGAGAATCTGCTAACGATGGGATTCGTGCGCATCCTGGTCGAAGAGAAATATCATCGGTTAGCCGATCTTCCCGACGGACTTCGCTTGGACGCCGTTTCTGAGGTCATCGTTGTGACCGATAGGGTGCAAGCCACCGAGGGCAGCCGAAGTCGTCTGTCCGATTCCCTAGCCGTGGCATTTTCGGAGGGCGATGGCACCGCGATTGTTCTCCTTGAGGACGAGCGGATCGAATTGTCTGATCGGCCAAGATGTATTTCGTGTGGAACGACATCAGATGCCGCCACACCGAGCTTATTTTCCTTCAACAATCCCCGAGGGGCTTGCCCCACATGCAACGGATTCGGAGCGATCTTGGAATATGATGAATCCCTCATCGTGCCCAACCGGGATCGTTCCTTAGCCGACGGGGCACTCGATCCGTGGACAAAGCCGCGCTACACCGGACGCCGCAGCACGTTACGGGAAACCGCAAGAAAACGAAAAATCCCGTACACCAAACCGTGGCGGGCACTCGGCAAGAAACATCAGGCCTTCCTGCTGGGCGAACGCGCCGGGGCCTACACCGGAATCTTGCCGTTCTTACGGGACCTCGAAGCAAAACGTTACAAACAATACATCCGGGTTTTTCTCCGACAGTACCAAAAGGCCACCATCTGTGGGGATTGCCGCGGTGGGCGACTCAAACCGGAGGCCCTTGCCTTCACGATCACCGATAAAACTATTGCCGATGTCAGTGCGTTCACCGCCGCCGGTCTTGCCCGGTGGTTGGAAACGGTGCCCTTCACCACCCGCGAGCAAGAAATCGCAAAAACGATTCTGCAGGAACTTCAATCCCGCGCGCGCTTCCTCTGTGACGTAGGGCTGGGATACCTCACCTTTGATCGGCAAACCCGAACGTTGTCCGGTGGCGAGGCGCAGCGAATCTCACTGGCCAATGCACTCGGAGCCAACCTCGTAGACACGTTGTACGTGCTGGATGAGCCATCGGTCGGTTTGCACCCCCGAGACAACGATCGTCTGCTCGATCTATTGCGCCGATTGCGTGACGCCGGGAATACGGTCGTCGTGGTGGAACATGACATCGCCGCCATGCGAGCAGCGGATCATCTCATCGAGCTGGGCCCGGCCAGCGGGACAAATGGCGGTGACGTTGTGGCCGCGGGCCCTTTGCCAAGTATCGAGGCGGCGCAAACTCTCACCGCCGGATACCTGACCGGCACGCAATCCATCGCCGTACCATCTAGCCGCCGCCCACCAGGGCCAACCTGGATCCACTTAGAGGGCGCCTCGCTTCACAACGTTCGCGACTTGGATGTTTCGTTCCCACTGGGAACCCTCACCACGGTCACCGGTGTTTCCGGATCCGGTAAGTCGACGTTGGTGCACGACATTTTGTACCGCAACATCGCGCGTCACCTGCACGGTCATCACGGGGCCAAGGAACACCTCGGCGAGTTGATCGGTGAAGTGAAGAGTATGACCGGTTGGGACCTGCTCGACGATATCGTGTTGATCGACCAATCTCCGGTCGGTCGTACGCCACGTTCCAACCCAATTACCTACGTTCGCGCATTCGATGAGATTCGGGGGTTGTTTGCCAAGCAGCCGCTTGCACAGGCCCGTGGGTACCGACCGACCGATTTCAGTTTTAATGCCGTTGACGGCGGACGGTGCGCCAGCTGCGAGGGCGCCGGACATATCCACAAAGGCCTTTCCATTCACGACGTGTTACAACTGACCGTTGATGACGCCATCAAGCGTTTCCGTCATCAAGAAAAACTTGGCCGTTCGCTATGGCACCTACAACAAGTCGGACTCGGTTATCTCAGACTTGGGCAACCGGCAACGACTCTCTCCGGAGGAGAGGCACAGCGACTAAAAATCGCGCGGCAGTTGGCCAACGTCGCCCGCAAGACAAAACGTCGACTCTACATCCTCGACGAACCAACGACCGGTTTGCACATGCACGACGTGAAGACGTTGCTCAAAGTGCTCGACCGACTCGTGGACGCTGGGCACACCGTGATCGTGATCGAAC
>JAZDDD010000332.1:0-4139 GCA_036679545.1 Gemmatimonadota bacterium
GAGTCGATACAGCATCGACTCGAATGGAGGATGCGTATACCGTGGAACCTACCAGGGCGGCAATACCCACGGTGGTAACGATAGCAGCGATTAACTTCTTGGACATCTTGTATGCTCCTTGAACACGAGGGTAGTTTTTCACGTCCCAAAGGGGGCCACTTCCTTAAGTCGGCGGCGTCTTCGGTGGGTAACCACTATGGAAGGGAAGTTGTTCCGCGTCTGATGGAGCCGGACGGTGCGCCGCCCGCATCGATCATTGTCAGGGGAGTGACATGATGGCGTCGTTCGCTACATGACGAGCCTCTCGTGTTCGAGCGGGGTCAGGATGTTGTGAATGGTCAGTGACGGCTTGATTCCGCACGCAATCAGTCTTCTATGGCCAACCGCGTTCATCCGGGCGACGAGTGACGCGCGTGGATCCAATGACTGCGCTGGGACGGACTGAACGTCGTGAGGAGGAAGTCGCGACGGGTAACCGCCACGTCGTCAATTGGTCGATTCATGGTGCGTTCTCTGGTCGAAGGCGGAGCAACAATCCAGGGCTGAATCGTCACAACTACCGGATTATCGACAAAACCCGCAGGGGTAGTCTTTCCTTATATAAGCTGTTGGCAGCGGTATGTGTCATCCTGCTTCGTGGTTACCTGTTGCAGCGCACATCGCTTCAGGCGATGATCGCGGGGGTTTTTACCCGGATGCCGTCCTTGGGAACGCTTCGAGTCCAGATCACATCATACGAAGCGAGACGCCCCGGTCGGAGGATCATCTCTCGATCTCTGTAGACAGGAACCCGCGATACGTCATCTTGAACAGAGATGTTCCATCTTCCACGTTTTGGTAATCCCACCCATAGAAAAAGGGCGCCTCATCCGAAACATAGAAACTGACTCGCGTCGTGCGACTTGGCGCCATTGTTTGGATTTCCAAGACGTCATATTTTTCTCCGTGCGTGTCAGTGATCTGGGTCCGCCCCATGACCTTAACATCTAACAATTGCACACCATTCGCGCCCGATTGTTGATATGCGTTAAGACGTATGCCCTGACCTTCTCGCAGATTCATGAAGGGAAAAACAAACGGCAGACCGCCAAAGTCGAAGATTGGGATCGGCCGGGGTGCCGTTGAACATCACGTCAATCAGATCTATGTAGGTCGCTAGCTCTATGGCCCGTTCGGCGTTGCGAAGACACCGTCATAAGCGACGCGCAGATTGCCCAATTTGTCATTGTCGAGTTGGAGATCGCCCGGCGAATAGACAGGCCAGGATTCTGCGCCATCAAAATGATCGATCGATAATGTCGTTTGCGCATTGGCGCACCCCACCATCGCGGCGAGATGAAATGTGACGGCGGGGGCAGCTCGACGGAACGTTTTCCAACCGTGCGTGTCAGTCCTCATCGTTTTCTCCTGATCTCTAACGTTTCAACGGTGTTCGGGCTCGTTGCGAGCGATCATGTCTAGGTAAGTTCCCGCACCGTCGATTCTCGCCAGTCGATGGAATGTCACAAAACTCCGCGACTTCCACTCGCCCTCAACAAGCATCAACCCTTCCTCCGTAAACGTGTTTCCATCGATGCGAGATTCCACGCTACGCCATTGCGAGATCGAGCCGTCGCCGGCCGATACGAACTTGAACTCCATGATTTTCGTCTTGCCGGTTGTTGTTGTGGGCCGGTAGGTTGCGTCAAGAATGATCCCGCCATGCGTGAATACACCAAACACGCGTTCCGTATTCGCAGCCGCGTCCCAAACGCTCAGCCCAACCGTGGCTGGTCGGGTCGCGCCGTCTTCGTAGAGGAAGTCCTGACGGAAAGAGATGGCGGCACCGTCCGCCGTCCATTCGCATTTCCGGATTGGGATGAAGGCGCGGCCACTTGCGTCGATCTGCCTCTCCTGCCCCGCCCAAATGCCGCCGACACAAAACCCAGCCTCACGAAGCGGACCCTCGGAAAAACGTCCCGTCTGCGCAAACAACCCAACCGAAAGTATAAATAGGATGACCGCGTTCAACACCAGTGCAACGGCAACATCGCGTTTGCGTGGCGTTGTCGTGCCCGAAAGTCCCTTTCGCATGGATGTTCCTGTTTTATGGTGTACCCGAAAATCGGCTCGATGCGATGCCGGTGGGAGTCGGCGATCGGGAGCATTGTGGAGCGACTTGTGAGGGACATCAATACAACGCGAGGTGAAGTTGAACTAAACGCCAGGTGAATGTCCATCTCAACGCGCGTGCCCACGCGCGATTTTGGCTCAGGCGGTCAGACCATTTCGATTATCAGACAATCGGGGCCAGACCTGCAACCCTGTGAAACCCCGGTTAGGCATCCGGTCCGTGCCGTTGGGCACTAGGCGATTCGTCCGCACGCTTGGGTGGGGCATGCCCAATCTGTCCGGTACGGTGAATCGGACATATGTTTTTTGGCATTACACAGTCGTCAGACGAACTAACCACTTGGGAGATCACAGTGAGGTACATATCCGCGGCAGCAATACACCGTAAACGCCAACACCGGCGGGACCAGGGCGCACAATGCAAAACTGCCCAGGAGCGCCATGTGGAATGTCAGCGCGTGAGAGCACCGCCCTAACGTTGCATCGCGTTTTAGTGGATGTCCCGGAACAAATATGCGATCTGGAGTTCGTAACCGTTGAACTCAGGTGGTTACCACGTGGTGCTACTAGGAGGAAACAGATCCCGTCGATTGCGTTAGGTTGGCCAGTAGCGACAGGGACAAAAGGAAGGCGGAGAGATGACCCGATTGAGTGTCAACGTGAACAAGGTCGCAACCCTCCGAAACACCCGGTCGGTCGGCGTACCAAGTCCACTGCGCGCAGCAGAAATTGCTCTGCGTGCCGGTGCCGGTGGAATTACCGTCCATCCGCGATCGGACGGACGGCACATCCTGCTGCACGACGTCGATGACATTGCTATGCTCATGAAGCATTGGCCGGACGCGGACTACAACATTGAGGGGAATCCGTTTCATGGACTCCTCGAACATATCCGAAGGGTTCGACCGGAGCAGACGACGCTCGTCCCGGATGCACCCGATGCCTTTACGAGCAACCAGGGCTGGAACTTCAACGAAGATGGGGAACGTCTCCAGGAGGTTGTCGCGGAACTTCATGAACTCGGAACCCGGGTTTGCTTGTTCGTCGATCCCGATCCGGAGAGCATGGCATCCGCCGCTGCGACCGGTGCGGATCGGGTCGAACTTTTCACCGAGCCGTACGCGGAAGCCTACAATAGGCCCGACGAACTCACGCAATCGGTCCGCATCTATCGGGACACCGCCGAGGCGGCGGCCACGGCGGGGCTCGGCGTGAACGCCGGACACGATCTGAACATGCAAAACCTCGACCACTTTCTTGCCGAAGTGCCACACATTGTCGAGGTATCAATCGGCCATGCTCTGATTGCCGATGCCATAGAATTCGGCCTCGCAGAAACGGTCCGCCGCTACTCACAAATCGTTGAGGGAAGAGTAGCGTGACGACGTTGGGGTCGGCCTGTCGATGCAAGGCGGCTCCGCGGCCTGTCCCTAAAATTGGGGACAAGCCACGGAATCAGCATCAAGCCGGGACTCCGAGTATTTCTTCGTTTGTTCTTTTTTTGGCCTGTTTGCGTCCGTCGACTGCCAGTAACAAGGCCGGCAAAAGTAGGAAGTCGATGACAAGAGCGCACGCCACGGTGAGTGACGTCAACAGCCCCATGTACGCGGTAACCCGAAACGTACTGAGACCAAGCATCGCGAATCCGGCCGCGACAACGAACGTGGTCCCGATGATGGCGGTACCGACGGTACGGAACGCGTATCGAACGGCGTCGGGAGCATCGAGTCCCATCTCCTGTTTCGCATAGGTGTACTTGCTCAAGAAATGCACGGTATCGTCCACGATGATTCCTATCGATAGACCGGCTATGACCGAGACTGCGAAGCCGACCTCGCCGACCGCGTAAGCCCACACGCCGAACGCCATCGCCGCCGGCAACACGTTGGGAATCAAACTGATGATCCCCATACGCGGGCTGCGGAGGGCAACCATGAGTATCACCGCGATCAGAAGAAAACCGAGTCCTGTACCCAGCAACATCGAGCTAAGGTTGCGTCGTGTGATCTTGCCGAACATCACCGGTA
>JAZDDD010000333.1:0-5258 GCA_036679545.1 Gemmatimonadota bacterium
ATACTGGCGTTTTCTCTGATCCACACGATGGCATTGCCGGTCAGTTCCACACCGGCTCCGTCAAAGGTTCGCGCACTTAGTTGCAGTGTTCCCCCCGGTAGGATGTTCGCCGTCGCAGGGTCGATCGTCACCGACGCAACGGATGCGAAATGCGTGATTTCGAGTTGATAGTGTCCAACCGAACTCTGACCGGATGACCCCACAACCAAGTTGTATGTGCCGGCGGCCGGAATGGTACCGCTCAAGAGTGATTCGACACCACCGCCATTGTCATCATTTGTGGCAATGGTAGCGCCACCCGGACCCAGGAGGCGAATCGTGGGATTCAGATCCGACGGCGGACTCAACGACGTGGTCTTGACGGCGGCAGTGACTTGATCTCCCGCGGCCAAGGTCAAGCTAAACCAGTCTTCCTCGACGTTCGGGAAAATGTTGTATCCGGTATACAAACCCGCCGCGGCTTCGCGGGCGCCGAGATCGAACGCAGATCCCGCGTCGGAACCGGTCGTTGAGTCCACAACAACTTCCCATGATTGGACGTCTGAGAACGACGACTCGCCGGCGGAGACATCCGCATTGATAGCCCGGACACGAGCGAAATACATCCCGACGTCGGTGACCGTTACAAGCGCCGTGGTCGCGGTCGTCGCGATTGAAACGGGTTGTGTAAAGTTGGGGCCGCGAGCGACTTCAATGGTGTAAGCGTTGGCTGTGCTGACCGGAGAGAAACCAAGGGTTTGGGCAAACTGCGTAGTCCGCGGTGGCACCGCATTGAGGGTGGAGACGAACGAGCTGAATGTGATGGGCGCGCTTGTGGTAACTCCAGCTGTGACTTGTACGCTTGGATTTCGCCCATAAAATGTGACGAGGCCGACGGCACGCCCAACGGCGACAAGAGAGTACGTCCCCACCGGCAGCCCATTGATCGTCCCCTCAAACGCACTCGCCGTCATGGTCAGAGTGATCACCGTATCAATTGGCCCGTCCAAGATCACATCCACCTGTTCCAGCGGTGGAAATAAACGGATACTCGCCGCCGGCCCACCGATGTCGACGGACCTGACGGGACCGGTGAACACCACATCTAGGACCACGCTTCCGCCACCAGCTTCCGGATCAACGACATCCTTGCACGCCGTTGCAAAAAGGCAGGTTAAACCGAGAGGAACGAGAATGCGCGGACTTGTCATCATGGAACCAAGGTTGCCCATCGCGCACCGCTCCCGCAAGGGGAAGCCGGTTGCGGATTCATCGCAACCCCCGCTGCTGCCCTCGGGTGCCGACGCTTCTCAGGCCACACCGGAATGCGCAACAAGGTGAGAAGGCGGTTGCAAGGGTGCACCTGTTCGTCCAACGTTTTCTCAAACACGGCGCGATTGTCGAACAACATGCGTTCGTGCAGTCAGGGGCACATGTGACAAAGCCAGGACCCATTAGTAACGCGGCACCGACGAATCTACCTCAGTGGACCATGCGTCAATTCCACCTCGCAAACTCCGAACATTTACGAAACCGGCACCTTTGAGGATCTCGAGCGCCCGCATGGAACGCATACCTCGATGACAGATCGTGACAATCTCGCGATGAGCGTCCAGTTCAGTCAGCCGGTTCGGCAATTCGCCAAGCGGCAGCAGCATAGACCCCTCTATGCGGCAGATATCCCATTCATGACGTTCTCTCACATCCAGCAGTAATAACTTTCCGCTGCCACCCACCTCATCGGACAACACCGACGCGGCCACTTCAGGCCCTTCCATAGCTTTTTCTCCTCCGATTCCGCAAAAGACCTGATAGTCAATCAGTTCGGTGACGGAAGGTTTGGGCCCGCAAACCGGGCACTCGGGATCTTTTGAAATCCGGAGCTCGCGAAACGTAAGTTTAAGGGCATCGAAGAGCACAAGCCGTCCAATGAGTGGATCACCCACGCCGATCAGTAATTTGATTACTTCGAGGGCCTGAATACTGCCCATGATGCCCGGCAACACGCCCAACACACCGCCCTCCGCACACGAGGGGACGAGACCAGGCGGCGGCGGTTCTCTGAAAAGACAACGGTAACACGGCCCCTTCCCGCTGTAAAAAACCGAGGCCTGCCCTTCAAACCGGAAGATCGATGCGTACACGTTGGGCTTGCCTAACAACACGCACGCGTCGTTGACAAGATAACGCGTTGGAAAGTTGTCCGTTCCATCCGCCACCACGTCAAAATTTCGCAAGATGTCCAAAGCGTTCTGCGAATCGAGCTGCACATTGAATGGTTCAACATGCACGTGAGGATTCAAATCTCGGATTCTGGCCGTGGCAGAATCGAGCTTCGACTCGCCCAGCATGCTCGTTCCGTGAATGATCTGGCGTTGCAGATTGGACGCGTCTACGATATCAAAGTCGATCAGACCAATCGTTCCAACACCCGCAGCCGCCAAATACAGAGCAGCGGGCGAACCCAAGCCCCCAGCCCCCACGAGCGCTACCCGCGCGTCCTTGAGTTTGCGTTGTCCGCTGGTACCCACATTGGGCAGAATGAGATGACGCGAGTAACGCATGATCTCGTCGTGCGACAAACCGGGCAAATCATCTATGGTTTCGTAAGCAGTAGCCATATTCTCGGCGAGAAACTTAACAACTGTTGATGCTTATGTGGCGGTAGGCGGTAGGGCGGAAAGGCAGTATGGCGGTATGGCCGGCGGAGTTTCGCTTGACGATTACTATAGTGACTGCTACTATAGTTGTAAGTCAACGATAATTCGAGTCGCTATGAAAATACAAATCGACCCAACCGGTTTTCTGCCACTGAGCAATCTGTCTCTTCACGTATTACTTGCCCTAGGACCGGGCCCGTCACACGGGTACGCAATCGGCAAGGATGTCGAACACCGCTCAGATGGGAAACTCAATCCAACGACCGGCGCGCTCTACCAAGCACTCAAGCGGCTCTCGGAGGACAAGCTCATCGAACGGGCCCACACGCAGTCATCCGACGGGCGTCGTCAACCCTTCCAGTTGACCGTACTTGGCAAACATGTGGTAGCAGCCGAGGCTGGTCGTTTGCACGCGCTCGTGCAAGAGGCGCGTGACCACAATCTGTACTCGGGTTCAGCTTGATGTTTCCCGCCCGACTCGCGCAAAAAGTGTACGGCTGGGCGTTACACTTACTACCCGCACCATTCCGGCAAACGTACGCACCAGACATGGCTACAACATTTCGCGAAAGGATTCGTATCGCACAGAAACGCAGCAATCCGCTAGCGCCGTATGCGGTTGCGGCACGGGAAACGCTGGGTGCGGTGGCGGTTGCTTGGCAAGAAAGGGCACTCACGAGACATCGGCAAATCACAACGACAACAAGCTATCGCAAACAGAAACTGCGTGAGCGAATCTCACACGCCGTGCACGAAACACAGCGTGCAGTACGTGGCCTTCTTACCGCTCCAGAGTTTACTCTACCGGCCGTACTCACGCTTGCGCTGGGCATCGGAGCAAACCTTGCCATATTCGGATTGATTCGTGGGGTTGTCATGCGTCCGCTCCCATATCCGGACGCGAACGACATCGTGTGGATAGACCATGCGGCGCCGGGCATCGGCTTGGAGAACGGACTCGGCCTAACAAGAGGATTGTACATCTACTACGGCGAACAACCGGTTTTCACATCTGTCGCAATTTTCGAAGCGTTCGCATCAACTATCAACGATTTGCACGGCCCGGAGCAAATAGACGTTGTGCGCGTAACCCCTTCTACCGTGGACGTACTCCGAACACCGCCGGCACTCGGGCGTTGGTTTCCAAACGACGATCAACTCTCAAGCGACCTACTGATCATCTTGAGCAACGATCTATGGGCACGCCGTTATGCAAGGGATGCGGACATCCTTGGGCGAACCGTGAGCCTCGACGGCACGCCCGCAGAGGTCATCGCTGTGATGCCTCCCGGATACGACTACCCGAACAGACAGACCGACGCTTGGATTTCTCTCAACGTAGATCCCAACGGCAGGTTCGGCGGGTTCAATTTCCGGGGCATTGGCCGACTGGCGTCGGGGATTACGCCACCCGACGCGCAAGCCCGTCTCAACCGGGCCATCCCGCAACTACCGCAGCGGTTCGCGGATCCGTTTGCATCGGCGGTCGTCACAGACGCCAAGATACGCGCGTTGGTGACTACCCTGAAAGAAGAGCAAGTGGGTGGTGTTCGCATAACCCTGTGGATTCTACTTGGAAGTGTTGGCCTGGTTTTGGTCATCGCATGTTTGAACGTCACAAATCTCGTTTTAGTTCGTGCCGAAGCGAAGAGTCATGAAACCGCGATACGGACGGCGTTGGGCGCCTCGCGCACGCAATTGTTACAGCACTTTTTCGTGGAAACCCTTTTGTTTGTAGGGATGGGTGCCATCGCGGGAACCGCATTGGGATGGCTCGGGCTGAAAGCACTCGTCGCCGCTAACCCGGCCAATATTCCTCGGCTGCACGGGGTTCACTTGGATGCCTACGTCTTGGGATTCGGCGCCGTCCTCGTCGCGCTCGCCATCGTGGCGCTTACGGCGGTACGATACTTCAGATCAATGGGAGCAACACAAACCCTGGGCGGTCGAGGCCGGGGCGCGGCCAACACATTTGGCGCGGATCGATTTCGCCAAACTATTGGCGTGGCACAGATAAGCATCGCATTGATTTTACTCATTGGCTCCGGGCTGATGATCAAGACGTTTCGAAATATCCGAAACGTCGATCTCGGGTTTTCAAGTGACAACGTAATGACTTTTGAGATCGGGTTGCCTCGACCGGACTACCCGACACAACGTCATGCTGCCGACTTCCAGGGTGCGCTCATCCGGGAACTGGCCGCGCTGCCCGGAGCTATTGCCGTGGGCGCCGTTAGTCGTTGTTTGCCCTTAGGTGGTTGGTGTGGTGGCGATCCCCTTGCCGTGCAAGGACGTACCCTCCCCCCAGGGGAAATCCCACCGATCGTCGCCTTGCGTACTGCTAGCCCGGCGTATCTCGAGGCAATGCGGATATCGCTACTCACCGGACGCTGGTTTAAGGATACGGACAACATAAATCAAAACGTCGTTGTTGTCAGCGAAGCGCTGGCCAATAGTTACTGGCCGAATCAAGATCCGATCGGACAACTCGTGAGCGACCTCGGGTCAGAAACACCGGATTCAAGCTGGTACACCGTCGTGGGAGTGGTGCGTAACACCCCCGCGCACAGCGTGACCGATGTCAACACGCCAATGATATACTTTCCCGTGGTTTCTCGA
>JAZDDD010000334.1:0-4119 GCA_036679545.1 Gemmatimonadota bacterium
CCGCGTGTCGTCAACATCCCGGCGGCCGTGGCCAAAGAGTTTGGGGAGGTCTACCCGGGCAAAATCATCACAGACGCACAGGGAAACAGAGTTGCCACGACCACGTCACTTTTCGAAGTCGTCGTCGCAGGCGGTAGAGCGATAGATGCGCTTCGCTCGGTTACAGTGGCACAACATCTATTCGGAATCCAAAACGTCGTCGTCGTCCATCACACCCATTGCGGTGCAACCTCGTTCACTACGGACGGCATCACGAGCGCCTTTGAGCACGAGCATGACAGAGATATCTCCGATATTTTTGACCGGGGGAGTATTTCCATCAACGACTTCGTCACATCACTGAACCACGACACGCGCTTGATGAGAGGATCGAAGGGTACACCAAATCATATCGACATCTTCGGTTATCTCTACAACACCGACACCAACGACTTGTCGCTGGTTGTAAAGGACAAAGGATCAACGGGGGCTGAGGCACACCGTCGGTTGTCGCAACTCGCCTCGACGTGACATCCAAAGGCAAAGACGTCAGGAACTAAGCAAGGTCTCTCGGAAAACAGCAGCATCATACGCATTCGGTTTATCATGCTTGCACCGAACAGCGATTACGGTGCGACTGTCGAGACGCTTCCGCGTTTCATACCGATGTAGATGCCCACGATGGCCAATGCTGCGCCTACCAGTTCGATTTCACTCGTGGGCCGTTTCAGCAGCAAAACGTCCCATAGGAACGCCAACGAAGGCTGAATCAAGAGAATCAACGAGGCTCGAGATACCGGTAGAAGCGGCAAGCCTTTCGCAACCAACACCCATGCCACGACTTGCCCGGTCACCGCATACGCCACAAGCAGCACTCCATCGACCGACGACGGCACTGCAAATGATTGTCGCTCCGCAATCACGGCGATCGCCAAAACAACCGCTCCCACCAATGAGATGGACGCCATTGTGGGCAGAACGTCCGCCTTCCCCGGGATCGACTGTGAATAGCGGAGAATGACCAAGTATACCGCATACGTGACGGCGGTCAGAAGACCGAATACAACGCCCCATCGAAAGTTGCCACCAGGCCGTCCCCAACCATCACCAACGAGCAACACCAAACCAGTCAAGGCAATCAGGATACCCACTACGTACATCGGCCCCAACCGTTCGCGCAAAACGATCCAACCAAAAATCGCCACAAAAAACACTTGAAGATTTCCGAGAATGGTGGCAGAACCCGGCCCAATGTAGTGAATGCTACGATGCCAGAAGGCGAGGTCGAGTGCGAAGACGACCCCCGCCAACACGAGCGCTCCCCACAACCTGATCCCGAGGTCGAAACGCACCGTCCGAAACGAGATAGCCGCAAGTACAAATCCACCGATCGCCAATCGGTAAAACGCACTGGTGGTCGGCGGCACGTCAGCCAGGCGCACGAACACCGGCGCAAAACTCATAGCAGTCGCACCCGCGGCGATAAGCAGTATGCCCTTGCGGTGCTCAGGTTTCATGGACGAACCCGACGGTGACAGGGGAAAGAAGGTGATGTAAATCTCGGATACGAGCTAAATTATAACTGCGGCATAGGCAAGCAGTTCAATCCTTGATTGCCGCCGCCAACAACAACCGCGAAGGACGCCATACATGAGTTCGGTACTCAGACACACCACACTTCAGATTGGCATTGCCAAGTTGGCGGTGGTGTGCGTCGCCCTGAGCGTGTCAGGTGCCGAGGCACAAGAAGAAAGCCGCTGCGAGGCGGCTGACCGGTTCCTCACCGACGATCTAAACATGGTCACCCGTACCGATCCCGACACGTTGGACGATTGGCGCACAGGCAAACGTCTTGCCGCATGTCGAATCACAGCCGCCGGGACGCGGCGAACATCGCTCGCCACGACGGCCCGCGCCTTCTACGAAGAGGTCCGTGCAAGTGGTTGGACGCGAACACCAAACCCGGATGATTCACCCAACGAAGCGTCACTGCGATTTCGCCTTGGAGAAACCGACTGCCTTTTCAACGTTTACCAAGGAATTCTCCTCGGCACTGATTCCGAAATCTTTGTAACAAACGACATCGAAATGCAGCCTGGAGAGGATTTGTATCACGTTCTCGTGCTGTGCATTCCAGCAATGGCGGCACGACCGAGGTAGGAACGGCAACCCCGCCCGGTGGGCCTCTTTCCGGACTGGTTGTCCGGAGGAAACCCACCGCGCGGTTTACTCTACACGAGCTCCGCGGCCGCCGGGCAAATGCCGGTGGCTACCTCGACCGGCCGAGGTAGCGCAGGAACTCGCTTTCGGTGCTCAAAACGAGCACGGTATTCGAGTCTAACGTCTGTCTCAAAACCTCCATCGTCTTGAGGAACCGGTAGAACTCTGCATCACGGTTGTACGCTTCGGCGTAGATGTCAGCCGCTTCGGCGTCAGCCCGGCCCTTGACCTCCTGTGCCTGGCGATAAGCCTCCGAGGTAATCTGTTGAAGGTCCCGCTCTTTTTCGCCCGTGATGCGAGCCGCCTCGCCGGCACCCTCCGAACGAAACTGTTGGGCGATCCGCTGCCGCTCGGAGATCATCCGGGCATAGACTTCGACGCGCACCTCTTCGACGTAGTTGAGCCGCTTGAAGCGAAAGTCGAGAATCTCGATTCCCAAATCCTCCGTGCGCGCCTGAGCGTTCCGCAACACCTCCTGGGCCAGCTGTTCTCTTCCCTGCTCTATGGTTTCGTTGCTGTCGGGCGCGGACCCACCGGCGATCTGATCGGGAGAAGTAGCGAACTCGCGGTTACTGCTCCGCACCACTTCGATCAGGTCGTGGCTGGCAATCACGTTTCGCGTCTCGCCGTCCAGGATGTCGTCAAGACGCGACTGCGCCCCTTGCTCTGTTTGTAGTCGCTGGAAGTACTTGAGCGGATCGGTGATGCGCCAACGGGCATAGCTGTCGACGTGGATGAACCGCTTGTCTCGCGTCGGTACCTCATTCGGATCGCCGTCCCATTCCAGGAAGCGATTATCGAAGTAGTTGGCCTTTTGAATGAACGGGAGTTTGAACTTGAGTCCGGCCGTGGTGTCCGGCGCGCCCTTTGGCTGCCCGAACTGCAAGATCAACACCTGCTGAGTTTCACCGACAATGTAAGTGGCCCCACTGGCTGCCACCAAGGCGAACAACACGACAATGCCAATCACCACGAGCAATGGAGTCTTCATGGATTCCTCCCGGCGGTCAGCGGCAGCAGCGGCAAAACCCCTTCCAGAGCATCGTCCAACACGATCTTCTGCTTTACGTTGGGATAAACGGCCTGCATCGTCTCCAGGTAGATGCGCCTACGAGTGACCTCCGGCGCACGCCGATACGCAGCCAACAGCGACTTGAACAACTCGGCGTCACCTCTCGAACGGTTCACACGATCGGTGGCATACCCATCGGCCTGCGTAATGGTCTGCTGCGCCTCGCCACGAGCGCGAGGAATAACGCTGTTGTATTCGGCTCTTGCCTCGTTGATCATCCGCTCCTTTTCCTGCTGTGCCTGGTTCACCTCGTTAAATGCAGGTCGAACCTGATCGGGCGGATCCACGTCTTGCAAGACGATCTGCTCGATCTTTATGCCCGTCTCGTATTGATCACAGAGTTCCTGTAGGCGCCGTTCCACCTCCGAAGCAATTTCTGCCCGGCCAATCGTCAGGACCTCATTGACACTTCTATCTCCGATGACCGCCCGCATTACCGCCTCGTTCATGTCACGAAAGGTATCGGTGCCGGATACTGATCCTGGGTCGAAGAGATTTCTAACCTTGAACAAATAGTTGTAGGGATCGCTGATCCGGAACTGTGTCGTCCATGATACTACGGCCACGTTCAAATCGCCCGTGAGCATCAGCGACTCGCCGAGGAACGTGCCGGGCGCATACTGGGTCCGCACACCCGCGTTGGTAGTACGGAAGCCGAATTCTGCTTTGAGCTGCCGCTGCACCGCTACCTTCATCACCGACTGGATCGGCGCGGGCCATTTCATACGCAGCCCTGGTCCCGTCTGGCGACTGTATCTGCCGAACGTCATCACGACGCCCACCTCCTCAGCACCCACGGTAAACACCGAACTCCAAATCCCACCGATGCCCAGCAACAACAGCAATCC
>JAZDDD010000335.1:0-2164 GCA_036679545.1 Gemmatimonadota bacterium
CCAAAGCATGTCGATCTGCTCTTCGGTGTACCCACGCTTCACCAACTCAAGCGTCACATTGAACGTCTCGGAAGCATCGTTCCAGCCGGTGACGCCGCCACCACCATCAAAGTCGGAACTGATGCCCACATGCTCAATGCCGATGAGATCGACCAGATAGTCGATATGGTCGATGAAGTCGGCAACATCAACCGGGGGTGTCACAGGGTCCACTTCTGAAGCAATGCGATCGGCCCCGGCGTCGCGCACGCGCGCCATTTCAGCAAAAGCCACCTCACGCTGCTCTGCGGTCATGTCCCGAAACGCTCGACGATCTCTCATCTCAATACCCATCTCCTCCGCCACGGACGTCATCACCACATTCGCCGCCTCCCGGTGCGCGGCGTTTTTTGCGCCGTTCAGGTAACCGCGAAAGGCCACAGTCTGCACAACACCGCCATTTTCTTTCAGTGCCTGCAGTTGTTCATCATCGAGATTGCGACTGTGATCGCTGCGCGCCCGAGCGGCGGAGTGTGATGCAATCACCGGTGCGCGGGACAGCTCGAACATCTCCATGATGGCTGGCTTCGATGGGTGAGAGATGTCGATCATGATCCCCCACTTGTTCATCTCGGCAACGGCCTCACGACCAAGTGCACTGAGTCCGTTGTGCAGCCATTCACCCGACCCCTCCCCCGTGTTCGAATCCGAAAACTGACTATGCCCGTTGTGCGCCAATGACATGTACCGACCACCACGCTCGGCAAAATCGCGGATGTTGTCGAGATCCAATCCAACTTGATAAGCGTTTTCGATACCGATCATCGCGACCTTCTTGCCCGATGCGACGATACGGCGGACGTCATCTGACGTCAGCGCCAACTCAATCCGATCGGGGGCTATTTCTTCGGTCAATCGGTGAATCGCGTCGAACTTGTCTATGGCTTCGGCATACGCAGCCGCATACCCTTCGTCCGTCAGTTCGCCTTGGCCCACGTAGACGATCATCCATGAAACGTCCAACCCGCCTGCTTCCATCTTCGGCAGATTGACCTGCGTTGGCAGATCCATGGTGTAGTTCCGATCAGCCGTAAAGTTGGCAGGGTTGATATCGTCATGTGTGTCGAGGGTTATAACACGCTCGTGAATCCCACGCGCCCGCTCAACGAGTTCGGCCTCGGACTCCACATCAGACCCACCGGCGCAACCTGTCAACACAAGAAGAGGACAGAATGCAACGAGTACCGAATACCATAGCTTTTTCGCAGAAAATCGCATGGGAACGTTCCTTTTAGACGGGCAACAAATGAACCCCGTGATAGTACTTCTCGGTGAATCCCCTCGCTACCATATTCAAAGAGTCCGGCTGTTGATCTGACGGCCTGATGAGACACCGAACGACCAAACCGTACTTGGAGGAATCCAGCCCATGCGGCTCACATTGATATTGATGGCCCTTGGTTTCGCAACCTTCGCCCCACGCGACACGGTGGCCCAAACACTACGTACTGACGACCCCATCATCCGTCAGATCTGGGACGAGGGCATGGAACACTCTCAGACGGAGGCCCTCGCCCAGGCGCTGATGGACTCAATTGGCCCACGACTCTCGGGCACAGACGGGTTCTACTCGGCCGTCCAGTGGCTGGAAGATCGATACGCTGAGTGGGGCATCCAGGCCGAGCGCCAGCAATACGGCACCTGGCGGGGATGGGACCGTGGGATTCTCCATATCGACCTCATCGCCCCGCGTGTGCGCAGCCTCGAAGCGACGATCCTCGCTTGGAGTCCTGGCACGGATGGCCCAGTGGAAGGCGAGGTCGTCGCCATACCCAGCTTTAACACGCGCGCCGAGGCTGACACATGGCTCAGCACAATAAGCGGCAAGATCGTCCTCACGTCGTCGCCACGGTTGACCTGCCGAGAGCCACAGGCGTTCGAGCGTCTCGCCACTGAGGAGACCGTGGAACAACTTAGACAACGACAAAACGAGCTCGATCAGTCTTGGCGCCAGCAAGTTGGCGCACTTGGCGGTGGCAATGCGTTGCATCGTCTTGAAGAAGCGGGTGCCGTTGCCGTGCTGAGTTCCCGATGGTCCGGCGGATGGGGTGTCAATAAGGTCTTCTCAGCCGGCACCAAGTCGGCAGTCGCCATCGACGTGAGTTGCGAAGACTACGGTCTGTTG
>JAZDDD010000336.1:0-9452 GCA_036679545.1 Gemmatimonadota bacterium
CATGTCGCTGGAAACCACGGTGAACGTGCGGGCGGGGCAGACCGTCGTGTTGGGTAATGCCCAATTGCGACGTAGTAGTGGGATGTTGATCCTCACGGTGAAGGCGGAACTCGTGGCCATGTGATAACATGCCTCGTGCGAAGCCTGTGGCAACCCGTCAGACTTCGTCTTCGCCCTTGCTGGCTCGACGGAGAAAATTCGAGATCGCCACGCCGCTGTCGAAGTCTCGAGTGGTGCGCCCAAAATACATGCGTGGCTGGTACCCGCCGTTTGGCCACGTATGTCCCGCACCTTCGATGCCGTATAGCACGGCCTCAGATGTACCGGGACAATGGTCATAACGTTCTCGCCAGACGCGTGTGCCGTCGTCTGCAATGTCCGGAAGTGTATCGATAACGGCAACCAGTTCACAGTGCAGCAAATCGGCCCACCGCCGAGTGGACTCCCGCGTGCCTTCCCAACTTACAAAACGGTCAGCCGTGCCGTTGACAAACATGGCCGACACCGGTTGCACGTCCGTTGTCTGACACGTGGCGACATGACGGTTTCTCAGCCGCGCACCTACGGCGACCACTGCCGTGATGGTTTCGCGAAGTTCACATCCGAGGGACAAAACCAACGACCCTCCGTTCGAAAAACCGACCGCGAAAATCCGCTCTTCGTCGATTGCGTAATTCACGTTTAGATCGGTGATCATGTGGTGATGTCGTTGGCAGACCCTGGTTGGGATCCCGTTCGCCAGGCGCGTTGAAATCCTTGTGGGTACACCACGAGAAAACCGTCCCGTTCTCCGACCAGATCGAGCCGCGACAGCCGTTCAATGGTGTACCCGGTTTGGTTGTAGCCGTGAAATACCAACAGGACGGGTGTGGGTTGTGAGTGGTCATACGAGGACGGCGTGCGAACACGATAGGTTCTTTTGATACCGTCCACTTCGATCTCGTGATGCGTCGCCGAATCCAAAACCGGTGTGAGTGCGACCAAACCGAGGAACCAAAGTGAAATGACAAACCCAGGCACGGATAATAGTTTGCCGCTGTGGATGGCGTCGTTCCTAAACGCCAGCCACACGGCAAAACCGGAAACGATTGTTGCGGCGACGAGGGCTGTCGGCATGACGAACGGCGGATACAGATTGCCCCACACGCTGGTGCCGAGCAGTAACAAACCTATCCATATCGAACGATTTCGTCTGAGTTTCTGCATGCCCGCTCCCGATTCCAAGTATCAGTCTCGGTTTATGAGATGCTATTAATAAGGATTAGGACTTGCTGCCATAGCTGGCGGCTTTTGATATTTGATGATTGTATCGATTGTTCGATATGAAGTTGAGACGGGAACGTTACACCCGGAGTCGACTTCGACCAGGACCGGTGAATGCAACGACGGATTGTTATGGTCGAATGATCGCCGTTATTCGACCGTTTCGTTGAACCACCACAATCGGTTCCGTGCGGACGTCCCCTACGAGATGGATACGCCGTGGAGACGTCTGAATACCCTGCGCCATTGCTGGGGAATTGAATGGTAGCGAAAAATCGTCCGCCCCAAAAAGATTGACGAGATATCCAAGATCGGCAAGTGATTGCACGGTCACGGCGCTCAGCGGGTTGGTACCGGGGTCAATGAACCCAGTCATGTTTTCATTGGTCATCGTTTCCTCGCGCCAATGCGAGTCCCGTGTTCCCGGTCCGCCCCGAGTGTTTTCGACCGGTACTTTTGACTCCGGAAACCCAACGCCACCGATGGAATCGAATGCTGCGATGGCGAGTGGTCCGGTGAAATGCGTATCGGCGCCGGCACTCCCGGGCAATGACGGGTTGGCCAGGAATCCAAGTGTATCCCAAAGCGTGCCGATACCGAGTATGTGCCCCATCTCATGAAGTGCCACATCGTCCAAGACCCCACCGTTGTCCAAATTGTCGATGTCCTGAGCGTCGAATGTCATCGCACCCAGCACTGGGAGCAGTCCAGGGTCTCTGGTAACACACGGGCCGGCTTGTGCCACCGTGCCGCCGATACCGTCGATGTTGCGCACAAAGACCAGGATTCGCAGATCGTCGATGGTGTCGACGATTTCATCGTGTTGACCTCCGCACGATGCTGCCGGAATCGGATTGGCAGCGAAGGACATATCCGGCAGGTCACCCACGATCACGGATCGCCACTTGATAACCGCTTTGTTGAGCGCGTCGGTGAGGTTTGTGCCGCCACCGCCTTCGCGCACAATTTGTATGTCGAACACCGCCGTCAGTGCTGTGGCGTTGATGATTGCATTCGCCCCGGCCGCGATCGAGGCATTCAAGGTGTTGGCACCCGGAGTTGGGCCTAACAACCACGTACCGAGACTCGACACTCCAATGGAGTCACTGACGACGACTGAATCAGTGATTGACCCGTTGCCAGTTGTGATGGCAAAGGTGACAGCAACGTTTGGAACCGCGTTTGCAAACTGATCTGTGACACGCACCGCCGGTGACGTCAGAACAGCTTCGTTGACCTCGCCGAATTGGTTGTTGCCGGCGACAACGACAACTTCGGACGGCGTATCGGGAATACCTTCGGCAGTCAGGAGCACGGGCGGGATGTCGTTTACGGTGACGGCCAGGGAATTCTGTCCAGCGATGGTGCTGAGCGTCCAATCGACCTGGGCAACCCCGTTAACGTCGGTCGTTGCCTGTGCAGTTGAAACGTTTCCGCCTATTGTAGGGGAGAACCGGACAGTAGCACGGGCCACGGGGATTTCTTGAGCGTCTACTACCAGGAATTGCGGGGCTATGCCAACCTGTTGTCCAACCACGGCCACCTGATCCGCGCCCGCCGTAATGCGGACGTTGGTTGGCCCGGCTATGCCCGTTGCGGAGATCGTAGCGGTACCTAAACCTGCGTTTACGGTCAGCATGTTTGTGCCGGGCGCGGGACCAAGAAACCAAATGGGAGCGCGGGCCTCTCCAACGCTGTTTGTCATGATTGGGGGCCCATCTGTGAGGGTGCCACCACCGCCCGCTACCGTGAACTGAACAGGCACGGCTGGGATGGAGTTCTCGAACTGGTCGGTAACTCGGACCGTTGGACTGGTCTGGACCGGTCGTCCTGCGACACCGGTTTGGTTGTTTCCTGCGACAATCGTCACGGTATTGGCTTCACCCGCGATCCCCGCTGCAATGATAAGGACATCGACGGTCTGACCGGGGACGCCAGCGCTGAGTTGGTTTTCACCAGCGGTTGGACCGAGTACCCAGGTGGTTATTCGAGCGACACCGTCGACGTCTGTGGTTTGATTGGATACGGTAACCTGCCCGCCACCGGACACCACTTCAAATCGAATAGTGATCCCAGCCACCGGTTGGCCTTCGATGGTCTGCGCTCTAACACCTGGATTGGCATTTAGAGGTTCTCCGACGGTCCCTTCCAGATTGGCGCCGTCGATGATTAACAAACGATCGACGTTTTCGGGCCCGAGCGAATCACCGCACGCCAGCGTCAATGCGATCAAAAATGAGATCGCGGCACCCAACCATTTGATATGTCGCCGGACAGGTAAAATCATGACAATGGTTTGCCTCATGGCCGGTTGGCGAACCTGCTCGTGTCGCAACCTAACGGTTGGTTTTACTGAACGTGAAATGCGCCCGTTCTCGAGTGTGAGTCTAAATCGTGCAACGAACGAATGGCGGCCGATCTGTCCGTGTCACGCATCATACCGTATTATCACCTGGATGAACGACTGTTCCAGCCCCCGATTGCATGCGCTCCTGTCGATGCTCGTTTTCACGCTCGCGTGTGGAAATGGTAGTTCAACGATTGAGTTGACACTGGCTCATTCCGCGTCGCAAGCCTCGCTTATCGGTCGCACCGCCACTGAGTTTGCACGGCGTGCAAACGAGCAATTGGCGGGACGAGCGCGGGTAGACGTCTTTGAGAGCAGCTTGCTCGGCAGTGACGAGATTGTCCTCCAAAAAATCAAACTCGGCACGGTCGATCTAGGACTCAACTCCACGGTGATGTCGTCCGTGGTTGACGAGTTTGCTCTTTTCGAAATGCCTTACTTGGTGCAGGACCGCCAACATATGCAGGCTATTGGCGAGCACGTTTTTTGGCCGTTTGTCGGTGCGCGGGCGGAGGCCGCGGGTTATCGGGTGCTGGCACTCTGGGAAAATGGTTTTCGACACGTGACCAACAACATACGACCGATCACCACGCCCGGTGACCTTCGCGGTCTCAAGTTGCGAACTCCCGCGAGTCCGTGGCGCATGCGGCTCTTCGAATCGTTTGGCGCAAATCCTTCGCCGTTGCCGTTCCAAGATCTCTTCCTGGCACTGCAAACGGGAATGATGGATGGGCAGGAGAATCCGCTATCGAATATTGTGGGTGGTAGCCTTCACGAAGTGCAGACATTCCTAACGCTCACTGGCCACCTCTACAGCCCGGCCTTCTTGGTTGTAAGCACGGAACACTTTGCGCGACTTCCCGGAGACATACAGAGCATCCTGGTGGAAACCGCACGTGCCACTCAGGCGTTCGCCCTCTCTGAGGGAGCGCGAGCGGATTCTGTCTTAATAGAGCGACTGCGGGATTTTGGAATGGAGATCAACGAGGCCGATCGTGAGAGCTTCGCGAACGCGAGTTTGCCCATCTATGAGGCTTTTGGTGAGTTCATCGATGGCGGTCGGGAACTCATTGACTCCGTACTCACGCTTGGTGGTACGCGTTAGTCGATTCGTTTGCGACGTGCCAATGCTTGCACAGGTGTTTCCATCTCTCGTTGCATCTGAAGTGCCTTGGCCCGATCGAGGGGCCACGCCTCGGTTGCATCGGCGGGTGGCATGGCATCGGCCGGGTAATATGCAATGTCTTGCGCCGCAGCTACCTTCGATTGGACACCATCTTTCAAATCGCGTTCGTTCGTCCCGGTCGCAGGCTCAACAGAGCCCGCCGGTGTGCGAGTCAAATCCCGCCACCAACGTTTCACCGGGTTGCGGGCACCGTTTTGTAGAACGTCGTCCAGTTTTATAATGAGACGTCTGGTCATTGGCACATGCACCGCCAGCCACAAGAACAGGCGGTGGGAAATAAGACCCTCGTTTGCGAAAGGGCACACCTTCATGCAACGTCCGCACGACGATCCTTTGGGATTTGTCACCCGATATCGCGTACAGCGTTCGACGTCAGGTTTCCACATCTCGTAACCGTTGAACATCACCTTGTTCTTGTAGGAAATCGCGTTGCACGGACACTCGCGTGCACACTTCGTACACTTCGCACAGAAATCTTGGAGTCCGAAGTCGATCGGTTGGTCACGCTCGAGTGGCATGTCCGTTGTGACTACCACCGATTTGGAGCGAGGGCCGAGGAACGGATTGAGAACTAACTCACCGATGCGGCTGAGTTCTCCGAGACCGGCGTGAAGAATGAGTGGTAGATGGAGAACATCGCTCTGACGATTCGTGTGGGCGCGCGCCGAATACCCAAGGCTTCTCAGTTGCGCCGCGAGCACACCGGCAATCCCGGCGCCGCGCAGGTACGCGCGCATGGATTGTGATCCGCTAATCCAATCATCGCCGCTCGAACCCTCACTCGTATCGTATCCCTGGTCGATCATCATGACAATGGCATGTTTGTGACGCACGGGAAGCGGAATACCGTCCGCGTCGTGCGAATACCAAGCGTACGACACGGCCTCCCCAACACCCACCATGTCCGCGCCCAACATATATGCCAACGATCTTACGGCCTTCGTGTTTGTTACTGGGTTTTTGGTCGTGCCCGCCTTCACGGACCCCACGGGGCCGTCCTGAATGGGAACCATGACATGCATCAGGGGACTCATGGCGAAAGCCAAAGGATGTTTCGTTGCGAACCGATCGCGCTCGCGTTGTGTTTTGGCTCCGAGGTCACCATGGCCCGCACGTGCAAAGAATCCCGCGCGTTTTGGTACACGTGGTACCTCGTCCTCCAGAATCAAGGTGGTCGGCTTGGATCTCCGGCGAATCCGTTCCATCGGGTAATTCCCCAAATGTGTTGCGCGCCGGTGCAACGTGTGCTTGTGCAACGTGGACTGAACCCCGCCAAATCCAAAGAAATGCCTCAGTCTGAGCGACGTGCTGATAAGCGAACCGTTCGGGGCCAACGGTTTATCGACCGCAAGTGGAAGGGACGTCAACACCGCGGCAAGCGCATAGTTTGGACCTATGAACGGGACCTCTAACTGCGAGCCTTTTTGCCGCCCGATGCCGGCGGCCACGGCTAGATCGACCAACCGGTCTGTGGAGCTGTGGTCGTAGAACAGATGTGCCTGATGCCCCAATTGACGGATATAACCCGCCAGAACTACTGCGATCTCGGTACATCGCAGGTTTGCGAAATCGATGATCTTACCGTCGAGCCAGGCGGAGGCGGCGTTTGTGGGCTCCGGGGCCCGACCAGGCTCGACCAAAATCACCACCGCCCGTGCGCAGTCGTCCGGGCCATCTGTGACGGCGCAGACACCTACCGCGGTGGTATCGAGAAAATGGCAAGTTGCCTTGATCTCGTTGGTCAGATCGCGCACGGCTGGCAAGGAGACCTTTTCCGAAGCAACCGGGATCGTGTCGGCATCGAAAAACGCTTTGGTGTACTCTCGCGCGATGCCTGCCAGTCCCGTGGTGGGAGGTGCGTGACCAGTTGCTCCGCCAATCTGTACGGGTCGCAGCGTCGTCTGGCGGGCCAAATGCTCCACTGGGTATTGCCCCAAGTGCATGGGCCGTTTGCGGTTGGAAAAAAGTTTCACGGCGTCAGCGATTTAGGCGAGTGTGATATTCCGTTGGGATCAGGACGCAGTACATGGTAGGGATCTTGCCCGTGACAGTGACCTGACGGAAGGCTCAGTTTGATCTGTGTGATACAACACTGGCGTCGCTGGCCAAACCGCCCATTTTGCATACACAAAGGCTTGAGGAAAACGAAGGTAAATCATGAGGATTGACCCCAAAAAATGTGTGGCATGTGGTAATTGCGTGGCGGTTTGCCCCATGGGGGCAATCGTGGTAGACCCCACGATCAATCGCGCCGTGGTCAACACCGACGAATGTGTTGAATGTTATGCGTGTTTCCGTGGCATGAGCATGGAGCGGCTGAATCCATCGGTGGTCCGGGGTCTGCGAAAAGTTCTGTCATATGTACGTTTGCGGTTCGATCCCGAGCCGGATGTGTGTCCAACCTCTGCCATCATACCCGATGAGCTTTCTTGGCCCCGGACGATACGACGTGCGTTTAGCGATGTAACAGCAACACACGAAAGTACCGGTATCCAAGGTCGAGGTACTGAAGAGGTCAAAACCAACGACGTCACCAATAGGCTGCTTCTCGGAAATGTGGGCTTCACGGTCGAGCTGGGCCGGCCGGGGATTGGTGTCCGGTTTCGAGATGTTGAGCAAGTCACCCGTACGCTAGCCGAGGCGGGTGTGGCGTTCGAGGAAAAAAATCCCGTTACGAGCCTCATGACAGATCGCGCGTCCGGCGCATTGAACCCGGAAGTGTTGGACGAAAAAGTCATGTCGGTGATTGTTGAGTTCGCGGTTCCGGCAGAACGGACGCGTGATGCGTTGCGACTCCTCAAGCGAGCCGCCACATCGATATCTACGGTCATGGCAATCGGTGTTTCCGTGCGATGTGATGAAAACGGGGACACCGATGTAGAAGAGATATTCGCCGCAGAGGGATACGAGAGCTTACGCGCAAAGACCAATCTGGGTATTGGCCGCCGAGAATTGACCGCGCAATTGGAAGGTCAGGAGGTGAGAGCGTGACACACACGCTACACAGGTTCGGTCACGCCAAGGACCTGGCGAGCGACTTTATCGTCACGATGATGCCGGCGAAAGGTATCAACGATGGTGACGCGGTTGCGAAACAAAAGGCATTTCTCTCCGCGGCTATCAAATACAAACCGGTCAATCTTGGCGATTCGACAAAGGGTGCGCAATACCGTCCAGTGAAAAACGGATCACCCATGATGCACTGGCGTCGAGACGCCAAACCGTCGCCCGAAGATGTGGTCAAAGGTGTCGATACACCAACCACGGTTTCGGCGGTGTTCGACAACTACGAAGCCGTCCGTTCCTTTGTGAACGAAGTCAAAGAAATGGACCTCGGCCTCTCGGTCAATATCTCGTCGATTCCCGCCGAAGCCATCCGGTGTTGTAACGACTGTGATCTAACCCGTCACTCCGTCGAATACTCACTTGGGTTCCAGGGGCGAACGGAGAAACTTCCGGACGAAACCACTCTGAAATTGAGTTCAATGTGCGGGCATGGGATGGTCTCGGCCACGTTTGCCAAAAAGATGATCGAATGGGTGCGTAGCGGCCGGCGATCACCACAGGAAGCGAGCCGATACCTTGCTCGTTTCTGTGTTTGTGGATCTTACAATCCGTCGCGAGCCGCGGAGCTTTTGGGCGACGTTGCACACACGGCTCTGAAGTAACGATGTCCGAACCGGCGCTATCGACGCATGACTCAGACGTGAGTCCCAATCGGAGTGTGCTGCTCAAAATGCTTCGATATATGAAACTTCACCGGGCAATCGAAAGCCGGTTGGAGATTGCGTACCGACAGGGCAAGCTTGTCGGTCCGCTCTTCGTTGGTACGGGCGAAGAGGCTATCGGTGTAGCGGGCGCGGTACAGTTGGGGGCCAAGGACGTAATCTTTCCGTCCCACCGTGACCTCGGTGGTTTTCTAGCCAAGGGTGTTTCTGCCGAGCAGGTATTCCTTCATTATTTGGGTCGAAGAGACGGTCCAACCCGCGGGCGCGATGCCAATCTTCATTTTGGCGTCTGGGAACACCGAGTGGGTTCGTTCATCAGCCACATGGGTGACACGGTTCCGGTCGCTGCAGGTGCGGCTTTCGCTATCAAATCCAGAAATCAGGCTCACGTCGTACTCTGCTACAACGGAGATGGCGCAACGAGTCGCGGGGATTGGCATGAAGGTCTCAATCTCGCTGCGGTCTTGGAACTTCCCGTCGTATATGTGTGCGTCAACAATCAATACGCGTACTCGACGCCGCTGTCACGGCAGATGGCCGTAGACACCGTCGCCGAACGAGCGTCCGGTTACGGGATGCCGGTGCAAACGGTCGATGGTAACGACGTACTCGCGGTATATCGCGCTATGCAGCCGGCTATTGCACGCGCACGAGGGGGATTGGGTCCTTCGTTTGTTGAATGTGTGACCTACCGCATGACTGGTCACGGAGCACACGATCCCGCTGACTACGTGCCGAAGGAATTTTTCGAAGCAGGTGCTCGTACGGATCCAATTGAGCAGTTCACCAACTGGTTGCTGTCCTCATCAAGGGTTTCTCCTTTTGATATCGATGCCATTGCGCGAGAGATCGAGGCCGAGGTCGAAGCGGCATGGACGGTGGCGGAGGAATCTGATTACCCTGACGGGCCCGAAACGCTCGATGGTGT
>JAZDDD010000337.1:0-4685 GCA_036679545.1 Gemmatimonadota bacterium
CGCCGACCACAACGAACGTCAACCACGCTGCTCTTTTTGCAGGATCCAACTCGCGCTCGGCCGCTTCGAAGGCGTACAGTACGCGTGCGCGAATATGTGTGGCATCTTCAATGGTCTTCAGACCGGGCGCCCATCGCTCCCATTCATTGTTGCCGAAGTAGTGATGGCTCGCTCCGGCCGCCAAAATGAGTGTGTCGTAGTCAACGGTTTGGTCGTGCGAGACGATGCGTCGGTTGGCAACGTCGATATCTATCACCTCATTGAGGAGTACTGTTGTGTTTTTGTTCCGCCTGAGGATGCGTCTGATGGGAGATGTGATGTCGCCCGGGGAAAGACCGCCCGTCGCAACCTGATAGAGAAGCGGTTGAAAAAGATGGAAGTTTCGTCGGTCGATCAACGTCAGTTCGACCGGTGCGCGTCGTAACGCTTTCGCGGCGTGCAGTCCTCCAAACCCGCCGCCTACGATCACGACTTTGTGGGGAGTATTTGCCATGACTTGCTCCACTTTGTGAAAAAAGGTGCAAAGTCCTTTCAGAATATACTCGTGTGCCCTGGTTAGCGATCCATGTTGTCCTCCTGCGAGGACGTTTCGAGCCCGCAGGCATAACGCCGTCGCATCTTGCTGTGCCGTCAAAGCATTTTGTTGCAATGGCTTATGCGCCTGGGGAACTGATTGGCACCGTCATTGCTTTTGCTGGGTAACGAAGGGCGATTCCGTACATACGGTGCTCACGGGACACTCTTCAGTAGTGTAAGTATTGCGGCTAAAAGAGTCGTTGTCCTAGACGACTCACCCCCCTCCAGGCCCGGTTCGAGGCTCCCAGCCCGAGCCGGGTCTTTGTTGCATCGCAACGTCGGAACCGGCAGAATACAGCCGGGTTACAGGGTGTGACCAAAATCGAGATTTCCCGTGTCAGGCCGTGAAACGTATGAGGAACAAGAAACTGTTTGCGTTCATGTTGGGTGCGATATACACCGCCGCGTGCGCGGGCGATGGCACAGGTCTGGACGAAAACGGCAATCCCTTCACACCTACGTCGGGTGTGGATCTGTCCATCAGTGAACTCGCGTTACCGATCGGTGCCACGTTTGTACTCGGCGTCACGACGACTGACGATCAGGGCAACACGATAACCGATCGGCCGGTCACGTGGGCGAGCGCCGATGCCGCGGTGGCGACGGTCGATATTGCGGGTGTGGTCACAGCAGTAGGCGTAGGTACCGTGACGGTTAGCGCGACAAGTGATGGCGCAACGGACGGTATTGATGTTGATGTCGTGGCATCTGCACAGTTGACCGCCGATGTGCAACCAATTTTTTCGGCCAACTGTGCATTCAGCGGTTGCCACGGTGGTGCAACCCCCCAGTTGGGTCAGAACTTGAGTGTTGGGAATGCGTTTTCGAGCATCGTCAATGTTCCGTCGATGCAAGTGCCCGCGTTGAATCGAATAACGCCAGGGGATCCGGCTCGGAGTTACTTATTGCACAAAATTCGAGGTACCTTCGGTCTGGCGTCCGTAGGAGGGACAGGTGTGCGAATGCCCCTCGGGGTTGCATCGCTACCTGATGACGAGATCAATGTTATTCGGGCGTGGGTGCAAACCGGAGCATTTAACAACTAAACGATCGGCCTTTCTGAGAAAGACGGTTCTGCAATGTTTGCTCTGTTAGCTGCGGCGTCCGTGTCGTTGTTTGATCCCTCCGGGATCTCGGATATCATGGAGTTGCACCGAGAGCCGTACCTTTCGGTGCGCACCGGTTTGAAGTGCATGAATTGTCATGTGAATCGAACTGGCGGCGGGGCTCGCAATCTTTTCGGTTCGGTTTTTCAGCAGACGCAATTGCCGGCGCGCACCGAGGGTTTTGAGTTTCGCAATCGGGCCATAACAAACTGGCTCAACGTCGGGTCTGACGTACGTTTTGTCGCCGCGGGTTCGGTGACTGACGCCACGCCGCGCACCTCGTTCGAGATGGAACGGGCCAACATCATGTTGGAGGCACGTCTGACACGTTCACTCGCCATCTACATTGATGAGACCGTGGGGCCCGGTCGCGCGGCGGCGCGCGAGCTATTTGGGCTCGTCGAGAATCTGCCACTCAACGGTTATGCAAAGTTCGGCAAGTTTACGTTGCCATATGGGTTTCGATTGGTTGATGATCTCGAATTTGTCCGCGTTGAGACGGGATTCAACTTTAGGACACCGGATCAAGGGATCGAGGTGGGATTTGAGCCGGGCCAGTTTTCCGTCTTCTTTGCCGTCAGCAACGGAACGGACGGTGCCACCGAAGGGGATGACGACAAACAGGTAACTGGATCAGCTGCATGGATCACACGCCGATTCCGCATTGGTGCTTCGGCTTCTAGAAGGGCTGAGGGTAACGAAACGCGGAAGGTATACGGTGGATTTGCCGGGTTCACCGCCGGTCCCCTGACTTTCCTCGGTGAAGTGGACGGCATCCGTCGGACCAACGCGCTGGGTGACAGTCGTACACAGTTCGTTGCGTACGGCGAGGGGAACTACCTGATCCAGCGGGGTGTGAACGCCAAAGTGACGTACGGTTACCAAAACCGGAACACCGCTGTTCCAGAAGATCAACGTATCCGGATTCGGCTGGGTCTGGAGGTTTTCCCGATTCCGTTCCTGCAGGCTTCGGCGTTCTATACAATTCTTGACGATATTCCACAGGCCCTCGGTCAGCAGGATCGTGGTTCGGTCGAGGTGCACTTTTTCTTCTGATCCTTGACGATTTTCGGGCCTGTCGTTGGGACGGGCCCCAAAATCTCAGGAAGGCTTGTTCTCTTCTGAGACAGGGCTACCGCCTGCCCTTCCTCCTGCCCATTTTATGGGCCGATTTCCCCCTCCAAAAAAACATCGAGACGCCGGTTTCCGGCGCACACAGGAGTTTGAGCGCATGAGTGACTTCCAGGTACCGGTAGCCGTCAACGAGCCAGTCCTTAGTTACGAACCCGGTTCTCCGGAACGGGAAACACTCAAGGCTGAACTCGAACGAATGTCCTCGCAGCAGATCGAGATCCCGCTCATCATTGGCGGAAAAGAGGTGCGAACTGGGGATATGGCCGAGCAGGTGATTCCGCATCGCCACGGTCACGTTCTGGCGACCAATCACAAGGCGGGCAAAAAAGAGGTCCAACAGGCCATCGACGCTGCGGCGCGGGCGCACAAAGATTGGTCGATGTGGCCGTTGCACGAACGTGCCGCAGTGTTTCTTCGAGCGGCTGAATTGCTTGCCACGACATGGCGGCAGGTCGCCAACGCATCCACGATGTTGAATCAGAGTAAAACCGCGTTTCAGGCCGAGATCGATGCGGCGTGCGAACTAATCGACTTCTTCCGTTTCAACATCGAGTATGCGCAACGGATCTACGAAGAACAGCCTATTTCCGATCCCGGAATGTGGAATCGAATTGAGTACCGCGCGTTGGAAGGTTTTATATACGCTATCAGCCCATTCAACTTTACGTCGATCGGCGGAAATCTTGCGACGGCGCCGGCAATCATGGGCGGAACGTCGATTTGGAAACCGGCGGGTTCCACGGTATTCAGCAATTACTACATGATGAAACTGTTGATGGCCGCCGGGTTGCCGGACGGTGTGGTCAACTTCATACCGGGCAACTCGTCGGCCGTTAGTGAGGTCGCGCTCACACATCGGAATCTTGCTGGTATTCACTTCACTGGCTCGACTGAAGTCTTTCAAATGATGTGGCGCACAGTTGGGGAGAATATCCAGCATTACGCGTCGTACCCCCGGCTGGTGGGAGAAACCGGTGGCAAGGATTTTCTCATTGCACATCCATCCGCGGACAGAGCGGGTGTTCTGACAGCGATTTTGAGGGGTGGTTTCGAATATCAAGGCCAAAAGTGCAGCGCCCTATCACGTGCGTATTTGCCAGCATCAATGTGGAAGGATGTTAAGGACGAACTCATTGCCGGTGTGAACGGAATCGCGATGGGCGATGTTGCCGACTTCCGTAATTTCATGGGCGCGGTGATCGACAAAAAGGCCTTTACGAAGATCACAGGATATATCGCTCACGCGAAATCATCGAACGACGCCGAAGTCATTGCCGGAGGCGAATCGGACGACTCCGAGGGATACTTCATTCATCCGACTTTGATCCTGGCAAAAAAAGCAGACTATCAATCCATGTGTGATGAAATCTTTGGTCCCGTAGTCACCCTGTACATATACGACGACAAGGATTGGGAACAGGCACTCGATTACGTCGATACGGCGTCTCCATACGCGCTGACAGGCGCGGTATTCGCCCAAGATCGTGCAGCGATCAATCAGGCGGAAAAGAAATTGCGCTACTCCGCCGGAAATTTCTACATAAATGACAAGCCATCAGGTGCGGTGGTCGGACAACAGCCTTTTGGCGGTGCTCGCGCCTCCGGCACAAACGACAAAGCTGGCTCGATGATGAATCTCCTCCGGTGGGTTTCGGCACGGACCTTGAAGGAAACTTTCGTACCACCGACGGATTATCGCTACCCATATATGGAGGACGTGGAGTCGTAACAGTTGGCGACCCGCGTTTTCACTCGTGGGTCGATCATATGGGGAAGGAACCCCGCGGTAGTGTAGCGAGTGTCTCCTCAAGTCGGACATTTCTCCCAACGATACCTAGTCTGGGAGCCGTGCAGTCACGACAGAGGAGA
>JAZDDD010000338.1:0-3102 GCA_036679545.1 Gemmatimonadota bacterium
TCGATATACTCGACGACTTCGATCATGCATCTTATGGTAACATTTACGTTACCTACTGTCAAGTGTCTAAGTATGGAGTCGGCACCAACGCCGTTCCACTGGTGGTCGTGGCCCTACTCATGGTCGATTGGCTTTATGGGAGATGAGAGCGGCTGATGTCAGCCCTCCCCCGTCACTCACGTAGCGCAATGGTAGGTGCCAAGTGGACTGCTCGCCACGCCGGTACGAATGTGGCGAATGCTGCACTGGCAACGATCAGGCTGGTCGCAACGAAAAGCACACGAACATCAAGACTGGGCGAATCGATCAGCAAACTCAACATGAGTCGGTTCGTTGCGAAGGAGGCTGCCGCGCCTAACACCACCCCCAGCGAGACAAGACCGGTAATGTTCGTCACGACCAACCGCCAGATGTCCAATCGTCGTGCTCCGAGTGCGAGGCGTGTCCCGATTTCTCGTGTCCGTTGAGAGACAAGGAAAGACACGAGGCCATACACACCCAACCCGGCAAGCAACAGTCCGAAACCGGCGAAGAGTCCAACCGTGATCGTACTTACACGATCAGTGGAGAGCGAACCCGCGTACAACCTGTCCATTTCCGAGACGTCGTAGGTGGCCAACGCCGGATCGATCCGGGCGATGGCGTCCTGGGCCGGCCGGACGATGGAAGACGGTGTTACATCGGCCCGGATCATCAGGTGAAGATTATCGGTAGATCGGTCGAGCGGGTTTTGCCGATAGGGTACATACCACGTGTCGACGTAGTCCCCGGCATCCCGTACGTCGCCCACTATCCCGACAATCGTGTACCATGGTTCGGCGGGTCGATTCCAACGAAGACGTTTTCCCAACGCGTTTTCGTCGGGCCAGAAGTGTTGCGCCATCCGTTGATCTACGACTGCAACCCGTGGTGCCTCGAAATTGTCGCCGGCGGTGAAGGTACGTCCACGCACGAGGGGGATGCGCATCGCCTCGTGCAGTCCGGTGGTCACGCGGCGATGATGAATCCGGATGGGTGTGTCATCGTTGGCTGTTACGCCCTCGACTTCAATCACGGCCGCCCAGTCGCCGCAACACAAGGGGTTAACTGTTGTTATGCCGAAATCGCGCACCCCGGGTAACGCTTCCATCTGTGTGTGTAGCGCGGCAAGGAGGGTGGATCGGCTCGTTGAATCTTGGTAGCGGCTTCCCTGTAGGTTAATCCGCATGGTCAGAAGGCCGCTGGGTTCAAAACCCAGGTCATACCGTTGCAAATTTCGGAAGTGCTGGATCATGGTGCCGGCGCTGGCCAATAAGACAAGCGCAAGTGCAATCTGAGCTGTGACCAAGAGCCCCCGCCGTGACTGCGTGCGTCTGTCATCACTGCTTCCGAAGTGCCGTAGTAGGTTTTGCAACCGCGGCGAACTTGTTCGTACTGCGGCCGTCAATCCAAAAATCAATCCGCACGCCAGAGCTAGACACGCGGTAAACGCGAACACCGCCCAATCCAACCGGATTCGGGCCAGATCCAGTTGTCCACGCAGCACACTCGGCACCAGTAATGTAAGATAGCCCCGGAGCGAGTACATCAAGACCAACCCGGCGATACCGCCCAACCCAAAGATCAACACATTTTCCGTCATCAGTTGACGAATTTGGCGGCCGCGACTCGCACCCAGCGCGGCGCGCAGTCCTATTTCCTGGTGACGTGCCAAGAAATGTACGACCATCACACTGGCCACGTTGACGCATGTGATCAGTAGTAGAAAACTCGCCGCCGCAAGAATTGCAACGACCATGCGATCCTGGTCCGCGATAAAATTGTCGCGGGCCGTCTCGACGTAGTGCCCCCAACCACGGTTGGTTTCCGGGTGAGCCTGTTCCAATCGCACTGCAATCTCATCGAGTTGGGTGCGAGCGCTTACGATCGTAACGCCGGGGCGCAGTCGAGCAATCACATTGAGGTCGTGGCCGGCGCCATCATGTTCATCGAAGTGTCCTGGAGACCAGATGTCAGCGGAATACGGATAGTGAAACCGTGGTGGCATGACCCCAACGATCCTGTGCCCGACGCCGTTCAACACGATACTCCGGTCCGTGACATCAAGCGTCGCGCCCAGCTCTTGTTGCCAAAAAGCGTGGGATACGATGACTACGCCACTCGCGGAGCCAAGAATTTCTTCATCCCGAACGAATGACCTGCCCAACATTGGTCGAACGCCTAACGTCGCCGTCCAATTTGCCGACACCATGATGCCACTTAGCCGCGCAGGCGTATCGCCACCCGCGTACGTGTAGCTGTGCCCTTGCTGCGCGACAACATCGGTGAACACCGTGTTCTGGGTGCGGATAGCAAGGAAATTCAAACTGGTCATGTTGATCGGGCGGATATCCCCGCTGGGGCCCAGTGAGTAGTCACGAAGACGCAGCAGTTCCTCCCCATTGGCAAACGGCATGTCGCTGAAGTACATGTTGTTCACCACGCCCACCACCGCCGCATTTCCACCGAGTCCTACCGCGAGTGTAAAGATGACGGCGACGGCGAAACCCGGATTGCGGCGAATCATGCGAAGGCCGAAACGAATGTCGCCGATAAAATCCATCACCACCGTGTGAACGGTCGATGTGCTGCCAATCAATCGCGTATTGGCGGTGATGGTTAACGGCTTGCGCAACGCGATACGACTCAATCGTTGCAGAACAGATGTTGGTGGTTCGCGCAGTTCTTCGATACTGGCTATTACGATGGTAACCGGTGTGGTATTGACGCAGGTGAGCACACGGTTGCCGACGCGAATTATTGTGGTCGAACCTGTTTGTGTGTTCACCACCCACGGGATCGCAACCCACCACTCCCAAGGCTGGTGGGTGACGGTGAAGATCACCACCGTCGTTGCGAAGCTCGCTCGGGTGAAGTGAGCGAGCGGAACGCTGCGGAAGTCTCCCCCGCTTCGGAACACCTCGCTGTATCGCATCACGAAGTTGCGTAGGAACAGCTCCTCGAAGAGGGGCGTGACGAGCCCGTACCCCACCAGGCGCAGACCGAGGGTCAGCCCGATCCAGGAGGTGCCCAGCTGTTCTGGGTCGAAGCCTCCGGGATCTGCGGGCCGAATCGGCTCGAGCC
>JAZDDD010000339.1:0-13381 GCA_036679545.1 Gemmatimonadota bacterium
CGATCCGTCTGCGACGTTGTTGACGAGGCCAACCACCGTGAGCCATTCACCGGATGTAACTGAGCGCCCAGCTCGTGGGTCTTCAACTCGATCGAACCGTACCCTCCGACCAATCGGGTCTTCGTCATTCCACATCATCCGGGCTGCTTCTTCGTTTATGACCGCGACCGGGGCATTGAGACGAAAGTCCTGGGTGTTGACGACGCGCCCACGCAACAGTGGGAGACGCAAGACTTCAAAATACTGTGGGCTGACTGCGTAGACGACGTGCGGTATTTGTTCTCGTCCGACGGGTGTGGCATCGTCGTCTAGGTTTACCGTGGCACGGCTGGCGACGTACGTATATTGGGCTACGGCACTGGACTGAATGATGCTTCGCTGCTCGAGTTCCGTTAGCAAACTCGTCACGAACGCCCGACGACTCTCACTTTCGGCATATTTGACATCGATGAGAGCGAGGTCAGTGACATAAACATCATCCGGTGTGTATCCTGGATCGGCGCTTTGTTCAAGGATAAGTGTCCGCACCAACACACCCGTACCCATCAAGAGTCCCAACGTAATTGCAATCTGCCCGGTTACAAAAGCTGCGCGCGTTTTACTCTCGGTGACGGGAGTGCTGGCGTTGCCATCTTTTAGGGTTTCTTGAACGCTGACACGGGTCCCCTTGATAGCCGGTCCCAGTCCCACGAAGACCACAGTGAGCAGTGTTACTCCGGCGGTAAACGCTAAAACCCGGACGTCTATTGCGAAGTGTAGCCAATATGGAAACGCTGACGGCAGGGGATATTCGCGCACGCGATGAGCAGTACGCCACTTGCCGCACCCAACAGCAACCAAAAAGCAGTGGAAATACCGTCTTGCATGAAATCCCTGTAACCGAGAACGTTGGCTGTTTTTCCTGCCATCGCAGGGTCTGTGGTTGCGATGCCTTCTACGATGCTCGCAACGTCTTGATCGATAACGGCCAGTTCGTTTCCGGGTAGTCTCCTGCCAATGACCTGCAGATTCCGTTCGTCTCGATCGAATCGATTCGCGCTTGCCGTCAATGGCAACCAGAGGTCGGACGACTCGGGGAATTCGAAACTTCGGGGCATGACGCCGATAATGGCGTGCTCAATTCCGTTGATAGAAACGGTCCGTCCATTGATGTTGATATCGTTGCCGAAACGTGAGACCCAGAAATTTTGGCTTACGAGGGCCACAGCGGGTACGCCAATTTGGTCATCTTGGGATACCATTGGTCGCCCCGCGACGGGAAGCACGCCGAGGATGTCGAGGACCGATGGCGTCAGTCGAGTTGCCGCAATTGTTATGGGAAGGACGGTTTCGGTTATGGCCACTTCCGTCTCTCGGTAGGCCCCTACAGACGAAAAAACTGAATTCGCTGCTGCGAGGTTGTTGTATGTTGCGTATGACATGCCGATCCGACAGCCGCGGCAGTCCTGTTCGGCCTCGCTAACGTGGAAAAGATCGTGGGGTGCGGAGAATGGAAGTGGCCGAAACTGGACGGCGTTTACCAAACTGAACACACTCGTGTTGACCCCAATGCCAATCGCGAGGGACACGATAGCAACGATGGTGAACCCTGGGCTTCTGGCTAAACCTCGAACGGCGTGAGCGATATCGGTCATCATTGTGCTAAGCAGGGATTGAGGGTATCGACGGGCGTGACGGTTTTGTCTCTTCGTCTGTCGCGTTTGTGCCGCTTGTGTCAAAATGTCTTGCAATACACGAACCCAAAACACCGCCCATTGGATGAGGTCCCTGGGGCGTGTTTCAGATTTTAGTAGTTCCCGAAAGGCGTCTTCCATGCCGTCCGCGTGTGCCTGCCGAAAATCGCGAGGCAGCAGGCGAAGTAAGATCAGAAAAAACCGTACGGCACGACGACTCATGATTGACGTGCATGCAGTTTCAGACGCACGGTACGGTTCAGTCGTTCAAACCGAGCGACTTCTTCCTCCAATGCCTCCCGCCCGGTTTTTGATAGCCGATAGTACTTTTTCCGTTCGCTTTGCCCTTTTGGATGGCGCCCCGATCCGCGGAGCTCCACGATGAACCCCGAGTTGGTGAGTTGTTCCAACGCCCCATAAAGTGTGGCTGGCCAGAGTTTAATGCGATCCTCGCTCTGATTGAGCACTTCGCGCATAATACCAGATCCGTGTTTTTCCCCGTCCGACAGGGCGAGCAGTATGTGAAACCACTGGAGTTTCATTGGGCAAACCCGAGATGGTGAATGATTCGTGGACCAATGTTCAACAAAATAGTATGTGTTTATATAATATTAGTCAATATAATATGATCGGTTGCCGTCTTCACATGGTGTTGAAATTTGAGCCTAGGCTGGTGTGGATCGCGCTGATTCTATTGACCATGATCTTCGTGACAACCCATCGGCTCGACGGTCAGACAGGCATCACCGGGCAAATCGTAGACGCAACGGAGCGCCCGTTGCCTTTCGTAGTCGTGACATCGCGGACGCGAAACGGTTTCTTCTCCGCGTACACGGACATGGACGGACGATTCGATTTTCGCGATAGACCTCACCGGCGAGGTGATATCATTGCGTTTCGATCGGCGGGTTACGCGCCGCGCTCGGTGCGTTTGGAAGCAGGTGGTGGAGACATCGCGGTAACTCTGGATTCGGCGAGCCAAACGGAGCCGACCGAATGGCGGATCGGTTTGGCGGTTGAGTTTCGCTTACAATTGCTGACGGCTGATGGTTTGGCCGTTGATGATCTCGGCATGCTCCGTGTTGGAGATACCTATGGCCTCCGGATAATGCCGCAGGGTTATGAAGACTGTTCGCGTGCCGGACCCTCAACCTTTGAAATGCGCGGTACGCACGTCGTTGTGGCCGTCGCGGTGTTCGTCAGGAGCCGAGAGTGTGGTGCGAACATCGTTTTACCTGCACAGGTTTTTGAAATGATTTTTGATGAGGTTGGGCCGGGATCGATTCGCGTCGTTGGGCGGTACGAGGATGTGGTGTTACCAATATTCGTGGCACCAGGACAAGGCTCCGTTAGGTAGCATGCGTGCGCTGGCCGAATTAAACTGCAGTCGTGTCACACGGGAGCTAGCCGGACGATGTCGATTCAAAACGCCACTGAGTTAAATGGAATCAAACGTGTTGGCCGTGTGGTCGCCCTCGCGTTGCGGGCCATGGCGGACAACCTGATACCAGGTGTGACCACCGGCGAACTCGATGTCGTTGGCCACACCGTGCTCGACTTGCACGGCGCGCGGTCCGCGCCACAGCTTTGTGTCGGATTTCCATCTGCAACGTGTATCAGCGTCAATGACGAGGTTGCGCACGGGGTTCCCGGAACTCGCGTCATTCAACCCGGTGATGTTGTGAATCTGGATGTGTCCGCGGAACTGGGCGGGTTTTTCGCGGACACGGGGGCTTCCTTCCCCGTGAGCCCAACGTCACCGAGGACCCGTCTGTTGTGTCGAGCAACCAAACGCGCTCTGATGCAAGCCCTTACCGTTATGCGGCCGGGTATGCCCTTCAACCAAACAGGGCATGCAGTCGAGCGTGTGGCGCGCCGTCACGGGTTGCGGCCAGTCAGGGACCTTTGCGCGCACGGTGTTGGGCGCTGGCTTCACGAAGAACCTTTGGAAATCTCAAACGTGTACGATCCGAATGATCGTCGCCGCTTCACTGAAGGGTTGGTGGTGGCGATGGAGACCTTTCTATCGTTGGGTTCGGGTCAAATCATCCCGATGTCTGACGGTTGGACTTTGAGTACGTCTGACGGAAGCCGCGCAGCGCAGTTCGAACACACTGTTGTCGTCACACGTGACGGGCCCATGATTGTCACCGTTTGACGATCCAGTTTTTGAGGTCTACGTAGGCCACGCCGGTTTTTTCAGCGAGTAATCGGTCAGGTGTTGAGGTCCCGACGAGAAGAGAACGAGTTGGGTCAATAGAGTGACGCGTACACATGTCGATAACCAATCCGGGCATCGGTTTTCTACACCAGCATTTTGGAGGACCAGCTCGATGGGGACAGTATGCGATTTCAAATTTCAGGTTGAGTGATTGTTGCAACTCTTCGAAGCTGCGTTGCACGACTTCTTCTGATACGTCACCTGTCTCCACCTCCGGCCGCCACGCGATACCCATGAGTAGCCACTCGTTTGCTGTGTGGGCTTGCAGGTTTTCGGTGTACAGACGCCAGGTGTTTTCCCCCTCGGGTTGCTTGAGGACGCGGGACAATTCGTCTGGATCAAAAAAGATGGCGCGGTGGGTTCCGTTCCATCGTTTTCGCGCGCGGTTCCGTTGTTCCACGTCGATAAAACCCTCGTTTATCGTTGGGGTTTCCAAAAGACGCTCGTAGCGATAGACGGCGTCGGGGCTGAGCATGGTTGGATCATCTTTCCGGAGTGTTCGCATTTCTGTCGGCGTGGGCAAGTGTCCAAGTCGATCGATCATCCGACTGACAACGTTGACTTGTATGTCGGGCATTGGTGTCGTGAGCCAAATGCAACGGACGGCGACTTTATATTGCCAAGCGATCTCAATCACGGCGTTGCGCGCAGCTCGTGTGGGGTAGGTGTTGTCGAGTACCCAATGCTTGTCGCCCGACGCTAGGCCTTCTTGGAGTCTCCGGTTGAGATTTTTGAGTGGGCCACCGATCTCATCTCGATTGAGCCGGGCATATCCTCGCTCGACAAACTCCGTGGCCACGGTTGACTTACCGGCGCCTGGTGAGCCCATGATCAATATTGTCTCACCGGTGTCAAAACTTTGCGGTCGTCGAGCGGCGCGTGGTACGCTGAGCAGACGTCCGATCGGCAGAGCTTTGTCCAATGCCAGACGGTCTTCGTCACTCAGCGCGACGCCGCTTGCCCGAGCGATCGATGCCACACTCTTCAACG
This sequence comes from Gemmatimonadota bacterium, assembly GCA_036679545.1. Lineage (GTDB taxonomy): Bacteria > Gemmatimonadota > Gemmatimonadetes > Gemmatimonadales > GWC2-71-9 > JAZDDC01. Next base: position 4,885 of record JAZDDD010000339.1, read on the forward strand.
ACGTGGCCCCTGGAATGGGAGTGAGAAGCTCGTACAGGTCCATGAGCCATGCTAACGCAATCTCCTCGCAAGTCGCTCCATGGCGTGTCGCCATGTCCTGAAGAATTCGAATCTTGCGAAGTTTGGCGATGTGGTCCCCGCCCAATGGCCGGTAGGCGATTATCGGTATGCGATGGTCGCGGCAATACTCCGCCACTCCGTTTCTAAGATATTCTTCGGCGAACGGATTTAATTCGATTTGCACGGACGCGACATCAATGATGTTTTGAGCCGCTTCGAGTTGTTGTACCGTGACGTTGCAGAGGCCCAGGTTCTTGACCATACCGTCGCGTTGCAGCGCCGCCAAAGCGCGCACGCTCGTGAGAAATGGCGTGGTGGGGTCGACAGCGTGGAGTTGATACAAATCGAGCTCGTCCACGTTTAATGCTTTTCGGCTGGCGTCACAGGCGGCACGAAGGCTCTTCGCGCGTCCGTCCGGAACCCATTTGCCTCCGGGGCGGATGAGTCCGCCTTTTGTTGCGAGCGTGATGTCAACCGGTCCGCCGTCCCATTCCCGCAGTGCGCGGGCTATCAACCTTTCGTTGTGGCCAACCTCCGTCTGGTCGAAACAATACGCGTTTGCAGTGTCGAAGAGGGTGATCCCCTCTTGGATCGCTGTGTGAATCAACCTGACGGCGTGGTCGTCGTTTCGCGGATGTTGCGTCGATAGGCGCATGCAGCCCAATCCCATCATGCGACCCGCGCCCTTTATACTTGATAGCAGGGCCGGGGCTCCTTGATCGATTTGTTGGGATGGTTCGCCGATCCATTCATCGACATCTGGGTCTCATTTGTTGACTTGTTGGCAACGGTTGATGCAATATCATGCCGAAGCATTGTCGGGTTTGCCAATCGCGGAGGTCGATCTTGAATATTCAACTCAAACGCGTTTATGAAGCCCCATCCGCTTCTGATGGAACACGGGTCCTTGTGGAGCGTCTGTGGCCTCGGGGCCTGAGTAAGGATCGTGCGAAGATCGACGTTTGGATGCGGGATGTGGCGCCCACGCCGGCGTTACGGCGCTGGTACCAACACGAGCCATCAAAATGGGCCGAGTTTCGTCGCCGGTACAGGGCCGAGCTGAAGGCCAACGTTGATCAGATCAGGGATTTGAAAAAGACGATCGGCCGAAAAAAGGTTACGTTCGTATTCGCTTCGAAAGAAGAGAAGAAAAATAGTGCCTCCGTCTTGAAGGTTTTTTTGGAGAGCGGGAACGCTGTCCGTGAAGGGAGCCAATGATTAGAGCCATTTTTGTACTTTTACTTCTAGTGCTGTTTGCAACGCACCAGGGGTTTTCACAGAGTGCGCCGATGCACTTTCCGTCCGTGACGTTGCCGGCTGAGTTGGACCGCGTGTTGCGGGATTACGAACGCGAGTGGCAGGGCAGTGACCCGGCGGCGTTGTCTTTGCTGTTTACGGATACCGGCTTTGCCATGCCTTCGGATCGTCCGGCCGTGCGTGGCCGGCACGCCATCGAAAGTGAGTATCGTCGGGCCGGGGGCACGCTTCTGCTTCGTGCCGTGGCGTTTGCGGTCGCGGATTCCGTCGGCTACATCATCGGAGCGTATCGATACGGTGAAACCAATGTGGATTCCGGGAAGTTCGTTCTTGCCTTGCAGCGTGACATTACTGGCCGTTGGCTGATAGCTGCGGATATCGACAACGGCAACGGTCACTGATCGCGGGGTAAGCGTTTGTCGAATTTTCTTACGGTGGTCAGCTCATGTGCTTTGATTTTGGGTGTGGCCCGGCCGGGTATTGCCTCTCAATCTCCGTATATGGGCGTTTCCGAAGACCGTCCGACTGGCTCCGATGACATAAGTGTTCGTAATCTAGTCCTGGCGTTTGATATGAGCACGCGGACCAATAATTTCTTTATGCGTGATTTCAGTCCATTGAGGAATCACGGTAGGGTTTTGGGTACCACGACATCGTCCGGTGTCCACGGAAGCAGTACGCTCTTTCGTGTAGCTTCAGATCGCATTGACCTACCTGAGAACGCTTCGCTAGCTGTTGATGGTCCCCTGTCTCTTGCACTGTGGCTGCGAGTGGATGTGCTGACTATTCATCAGCATATCCTCGCGTGCGATGACAAGTTCGCGCTTTGGGTCACGCCGCAAAACCGTGTTAGATTTTCTGATACCTTAGGTCACGGCATCGACTCGACAGATCCAATTACAGCGGGACGGTGGCAAAGTCTTGTGGCCGTATATGACGGTAGCTACGGCGGGGCGGTGACGGAGGAAACGGTTCGCTTGTACATCGACGGCATCTTAATCCAAAGCGAGATTGTGAACAGATCCGGCGATGACCCGGTACGCTGGATGCCCGGTGAACTCTACTCCGGGGATGCATGTTACGTTGGTTTTGAATCCCACCAAGGCAATGAGGCTCATCAAAGCCTACAATTCGAAGGGGCCATTGATGAGTTGTTGGTGTTTGGCCGTGCGTTGTCGCCCAATGAAGTTCGCGCTTTTGCGTCCCGGCCGTGATTGAAGCAAAACGCGCAACCCCCTTCAACATCAAACTCGAGCTAAATGCCTCCACACGATAATCGTCGGTACACTGACCGTGAGGTTGGGCTCGTCCTCAAACGAGCCGCTGAACTCGAGGAGCGACGGCACCAGGATACGTCTGGGCGTGGCTTAACGTTGCAGGAACTGCATGACATAGGGCGCGAGGTTGGTTTGAGTGCCGAAGTGCTCAATGATGCAGTGTCTGAACTCCAACGTGGCGGCAGGGCGTCGAGCGTGTCGCTGCTGGGCCCGGCGCCATCGACGAAGGTGGTCCGCGCGGTCCCCGGCAAACTCTCGAAGGAAGCGTTGCAGCGAATTATCCAGGTGGTCGAGGACAAGGTTGCGGCGACAGGGACGGTCACGGAGGCGCTGGGAGCGGTGCGTTGGACCACCGTGCCCGATTCGCACCGGATGAGCCAGACCACTCAAGTCACGTTTACACCAACGGGTTCTGAAACCGATTTGCATCGAAGTTTAGAACCATCCTCCATCTGTTGCCGACACTTTGGGGTGGCATGATTGGTGTCGCCGTCGCCGCTTCTCTTGGGGCGGCGTTGGTACCGACGTTGGCAGCAATTGGCGGAAGTGCTTTAGGTGGTGGTGCAATCGGTCGACGCATTTGGCATATGCTCGCGCGCCGCGCGCAACGCCGCGTGGATGATCTGGCGGATCAAGTCGCAACCTCTGCGGTCGAATTGGTCGCAGCCGGATCGGTCTGCAAATCGCGCAGGACATTGCCGCGTGCGGTGGCGATTTGATCGTTACATCGACGGGCAGGGCTAGCACCGACGACATCTTGGCCAAGATCGGCAAGTCGGCGGTACACATGGTCGTGGACTTCACCGACCGTTCGAGTACGCAGGAGTTTCTCGGGCGACTCGGCTCTTTGCCTAAGTTAGATGTCTGTATCAACAACGCTGGTATAGGGGACCACAAACCCTACGACCAGGTCACGGAAGAAGATTGGGAACGCGCCAACGCGGTGAATCTCAAAGCGCCGTTTTTGATTTGTCAGGTAGTCGCGAGCATAATGAAACGACAGAACTATGGGCGGATCGTAAACATCTCATCGATCTGGGGGCACATCTCGCGGGAGAAACGTAGCGTCTATTCCTCAACAAAATTTGGTCTCCGCGGCCTATCAGCCACCTATGCTCTGGAGCTGGCGCAGCACAACGTGCTGGTGAACGTTGTCTCTCCGGGGTTCACATTGACGGACATGGTAAGAAAGAACTACACAGAGGCTGAACTAGCTGACGTACGTTCACAGGTGCCGGTGGGTCGTCTTGCGGAACCGTCCGACATATCGCATGCGGTTCTTTTTCTGGCGAGCGACCTCAATTCTTACATTACGGCGCAGAGTTTGGTGGTGGACGGCGGTTTCTGTAGTGCGTGAACCCCACTCGTCCGCCAGGCGATATGGAGCCGGGGAGAAACCACCTTGTTTCAAACTGCCAAATTTCAAAAACCGCCACTGAATCCGCGGACCAGAACACAAGCTTGTCGAAGACAGCTCTCCACTAGATACTAAACGTGAAACAATGGTTAACCGACTTCATCTTTCCGCGGAATTCTGGGCGTTCCGTGGTGTTTGTTGGGGATGGCGAGCCAGGTGGGTCGATAACTAGACACGAGTTCAATTGGCGCTTCCGTTCCAGCACGCATCCCACGTTGGTCCGACTGATCTGACTGTGTTGACTTGCCGAGCGACTGGCGAAACCTGCGTGCCCGCTTCGGTTGCGAGTTCCTCGTACATTGCACGGGCCTCACCGAATTGTGACATGACATGATCGATTTCGTTTTGCGACCGCCAACCCGGGTCGGCGAGTGCCATCTCTTCCAGTTTATCTATCCACCTGGCGCCGTACTCCGCGGACACGCGGTTTCTGATTGGGCGACCACCCACTGATACCCAAACCGGGTTGGTAAATCCCTGTGCATATGATACGTCCAGCGGGAAGCGTTCTGCTGGCGTTCCTTCTGCCCGGAGATGAAACCAGCCACTGCCTTCCACACGGACGGTTAATTGGGCGTTTGTGCTGAGGCGGTCCGCGCTTAAGGGCATGTCGGCTACCGGCTCGCCGTTGAAAATCAACATTACGCGCTCGAGTGGCACGATGGACCGTATTCGCGCAGTGACTTCCATGTCTCCAGCCGTTGCCATATTTATCGTTTCTCCGGGACCGCGACCGTTGACACGTAGATCCAGAAGGGGTCCTGATGAAACAAACGCATACCCGTCTTCGAGCCGTTGAAACCAACGATCGGTAGTAAAGGATCCGTCAATGCACACATACGTGCGAATCGACCCCACGATCTTGCTTCGATGCAGGTCGCTGATCGAGTCTTCTCCGCCAACGGCCGTGACCTTAAGACCGTTGTTCCAAACTGCGTAGAGTGGGAAAAAGCCTGCGCGGTTAGAAGCCGACCATTCGAGGGCGTCAGTGGTTCCCAAAACGGCGTCCACCATGAAGCCCTTGCCGTTGCCTAAGCTTGCGTCGAGGGGATCTCGCTCACCTGAAAACGGATGTACATATCCGACCGTTGCGCCTTGCGTCTTAGCCTTTCGCAGCATGTCGGTGTTGCTCGGATAAAGACTCTCGATTGCGGTGCCGACGTAGCCGGTTGTAAACGGGGATATCAGATGGTTGCGCAGTCCGAGCATGAAGACGTGGCCGTAGAACGGTGGCCTGTACTCCTGTCCAACGACGAGCAATCGGTTGCGATGAGTTTGCGAGTGGGTTGTGCCACCCGGTTCGAAAAACTGGTAATCCAAAATGCGGTTGTCCTTGTTAGCAATCTGTACCGTGACCATATCTTGGTCTTCGGCGGCGGACATCACCATCATGTTCTGTAGTGTATTGCGGAGATTGCCACCGTAGTTCATGTGAATGTGTGTTGACCCGCTGTACCATCCAAGCTCAGCCATGTCAAACATCCGAGGCAGCGCGACCCGGATCGATGTCGTTTGATTTGGAACGATATCGACCTCGGTGGTCTGGGGTGTGAACTCGAATCCCTTGATCATGGTGAGTGAGGCAGGGCCTGCGGGGAGGGTGATCTCAAATTCACCGGTTGTGTGGAACAGGTGGTCTCGCGCCACACCCACGCGTGCGTAGGCATCGTTGGGCGCATAGAACTTCCCATCTGATGCCCGTAGGTTTACTCGGACGGTATCTAGGCTTTCCCCTGCGCTGACACGTACATGAAGTTGACCTGTTGGTCGCAAGTACGTTTGATCTGAAATATGAACGGTCTGAATCTCCCCACCGTTGATGTCTTGGATCACCAACTGCGATAGCCCGTGCTCATTGGTGATAAATGCCAAACGTTGGCCGTCGGGCGACCAACGTGGATGAAAAGCATCGTAATCGTACAACGTCCACTTGTACGGTGTACCGCCGTCGGTTGGTTGCACGTATAGGTTGCTAAACTGATCTGCTGTTCCGCTCGTGGAAGAGTATACGAACCGCGTTCCGTCGGGTGACACGTCGGGACGTGTGCGGTAGAGGGTCTGCTCACGCAGTACCGGTGTGGCGTCTTGTATTCCCCTGGGCCGGACGGGAGTGCGCCAGACGAATCCCGAGCCCAGGGGTTGATTCCGATTGGACACGATGAGGAGTTCCTCACCGTCGGGCAACCAAACGGGTGACAAATGCATGTCCCAACGGCCAAAGTAAAGGCGGTCACTTCCAAAGTCATTGTCTTGCGTGATAGCCACGGCGGGCCCCGTCCACACACCGTCCTGAATGGGGCGAACATAGACGTTGAAGTAGCCGGTTGGCGCTGTGGATACGTAAGCCAAGTGCTGTCCGTCCGGTGAGAATGCCGGATCCATGTAGAGGTGCGTGTCGTCCGTCAACTTGCCAATCACACCAGTTTGAACGTTGACAACTTCGAGTTGAATGTTGTCACCTCCATTGTCTGCCGTGTACACGATCCATTGCCCATCGGGCGACCATGTAGGGAGGGAGTGGTAGCTCCCGTTGTGTGTGATTTGGTTTGCTACGCCGCTTTCCGGTTCGACCAACCAGATGGAACCAGCCAGGGCCACCGCGATCACGTCTCCTTGGGGGGACCACGCCGGAGCCCAGGGGGTGGAGCTGGGTGCGGGTGGAAGATAATAGTTGTGCATGTAGTTACCCCCGTGACGCGCGGCTGCGTATGCACTTTGGCCATCGGCGCGCGTAGATAGGATAACCAGGAAACATAGGATGGCGACGGGCAGTTGGCTTTTCATGCACTTGAGACTACGTCCCCTAGTGTTGTGCGGCAAGCGTGCGTGCCATTCCTCCGTCGAGGCGCGGCTGATAGTTTTGGATGGCGTGCCATGCGATGATCCGGTCCGTGCCGACGTTTCCTTAACGGAGTTTTGAAATGTGTAGAAACATCAAAACGTTGTTCAATTTCGAGCCGCCAGCGACGGACGAAGAGATCCGTGCGGCGTCCCTTCAGTTTGTGCGGAAGCTCAGTGGTTTTACCAAACCGTCTCGCGCAAATGAGGCGATCTTTGAACAGTCAATCGATGAGACAGCGGATGTCGCTCGCCGGTTGCTCCATGCGCTAACCACCAACGCGCCGGTCAGAGACAGAGAGGTCGAAGCCGCAAGAGCGAGGGCGCGTGCGAAACTACGGTTCGGATGATCGGGCTACAGTCCAGTATTCGAAACACGCTGGTTGCAGTTGGTGTTCTCGCGACCATGGGTTGCGGTAATCCGGGGGGTGACGATATGGAGTGGTCAATGGACCAACGTTCCTACAACCTCGGTGCCGTCGGTGCGTTTGCGGAAATGGTCGGCGCCGGTGTCAAAGAACTTGCACTCAGTTCACCGTTGGAGCCCATGGAAATGGACGCTTTTCTTCCACTTGCGGCGGAGATCACTGCGCGGCACCAGGTGGAGGTGTATCGCGAGTCCGATTTCCTGGTCACCGATCTCTTTGCGTCGAGCCTAACCGACGGATTCGATGTTCTGTTGATTTATCGCGGTGAAACGTTAGAACGGTACAACACGCTCAAGGCAGAAAAGGCAACCATGTTGCGGGATGGTATCTACGAGGGTACTCGGCGGAGCGAGCTTGCTCGTCTTTTTGGAAAGATGTTGAGCTACACCGATCAACGAGTATCAGAACTGCTGAGTGCTAACCAATAGCGCCTCCGGTTCGAATCAAGTCGAAGGGAGACGTGGTACATGCGTAGCGAGATGATGATCGTCGTCCGTGATGTCGAAAAGAGTTCCCTATGGTATCAGGAGCTTTTGAAGGTGCGTGGTGTGCACGGTGGGTCGGAGTTTGAGATGTTGGTAGATGAAGACAACCTTATCCTCATGTTGCATAGAGCCGAAACGGATGAACATCCCGCGTTGGCCTCTCCAACAACAAATGCTCCAGGGGCGGGCGTGCTCCTGATATTCAGAGTGGAGGATGTAGACAAGGTGTTCGAAACGGCGCGTACAATGCACGCCGATCTTGTGGATGCACCTCATGAAAACCCACAGGCTCGCCAGCGGGAGTTTTCGCTTAGGGACCCCGACGGTTACGCGTTGACAGTTTGCGGGCCGGGACCGGTTGGGTCTTACGTGAGCGATACTAACGCGTCATAAGCTCAAAATGAGTACCGCCATGTAGCTGGCAAAACCGAGCAGCATTATCGTGGCGTCCCGGCGCGTGACTTTCTTCCCAATGACCATCAGCGGAAACAACACAACAACGAAACCGAGCATGACCCAGTTGTCGATCTGGATGGCATTTGGATTGACTGGTACCGGGAATACAAGGCTCGTGAGGCCGAGGATGGCGAGTACGTTGAAGATGTTCGAGCCGACCACGTTCCCAAGCGCGATTGCCTGATCTCCCTTCCGTGCGGCGACGATGCTCGTGGCCAATTCCGGAAGACTTGTTCCCATGGCTATGACGGTCAACCCAATAATGCGTTGTGTTATGCC
>JAZDDD010000034.1:0-2106 GCA_036679545.1 Gemmatimonadota bacterium
TGCGTGCCGACCGGAAGGCCGCTGGGATCACGAGTCCAATTCAATGAACCGATTCCAACACCGGTCGCGCTTGTCAGTGTCAGCCATCCGCCCGCACTAGTTGTTGCGGACCACGACACCGTAGAACCCCCGGTGCCGCCCACGACAACGCGAACCGAATCAGGAATCAATGCGGTGGAGTTGTCTCGCGCCGTGTCTGCTCGTGAAACCGGTGTCAGCTCCAGGAAGACGGCCGTTGCCATTTGGAGGCCGAACATGCCGCGACCGTGTGTGGCGGCAGCCAAGGTTCCCGTTTCGGCGTTATACACCAAATCGAACACCGCCACATTTGGCAACCCGTTATTGAATGCGGCCCAGGTAACGCCGCTATTCGTTGTGACATACACGCCGAGGTCCGTACCCACGAACAGGGTCGCTGAGTTGCCCGGATCTAACACCACGGCATTCACCGGTGCGTCCGGCAAGTTTCCGTCGATGCTCTGCCAAGTTACACCACCGTTTGTGGTGCGGTAAACGTGATTGGTGAGAAAACCGGAGAATACGACGTACGCGACCTGTGGATTAGTGCGATCGACGGCGAGATCCGTCACGAAACGCTGAGGTAAACCAGTGTCTCGATTGAGCCAAGTGACCCCGCCATCGAATGTTACGTTAACGGCACCACCCCTCGACCCGGCATAAATCGTATTGGTGTCCGCCGCCGCAATGGCCGACACCACATCGCCGCCCGTTAGGTTAAGGTTGAATGCAGTCCAAATATCTCCCCGGTTGGTGGAGCGATACAGTCGGGACGTACCAAAATACAAGACGTTGGAGTTTGCCGGATCCATCACGAGGGGTGGGATGAACAGTGCCCTCTCATTGATATCAATGCCGTTTACTTTCCGAACAAAACCGAAACCGTCCGATCTCCTCGGCCCAGAGAACCCGCTCCCCTGCGTCCATTGTGTCTCGAGGTATTGAATCGTGGGATCGTTCCTGTCGATGGCGGTGTATCCGCCATCTCCACCAAACTCCGCCGTCCAAATCGGCGCCCCTCTGTAACTGAGTGTTCCGTTGTCCTGGGTACCCGCCAGTATGAATGTCGCGTCTGTCGGGTGAAGCGAAACACCGCTGTAAAACTGCGTCAGCGCGAGATTCGTGTTTAACGTTGTCCACGACGCGGCACCGTTCGTCGTGCGGTAAATGCCCCCGTCATTTCCGGCGTACAACGTGTTGGCGTCGTTGGGGTCGAACACGAGGATGTGCTGATCTACGTGTATGCCGTTGGTTACAGAGATAAACGTCGCACCGCCGTTGCTTGATTTGAAAAGACTTACACCACCGAAATAAACTGTGTCCGCACTATTCGGATGTACAGCGAGCGTCATGTCGTACCAACATTGCGTTGAGCATGATGCGCCTGACGCGACGGACGCTGTCCAAATCGATCCACCGTTTGTCGTTTTGTAAATGCCAAGGAGATCCCCGGCACCTGACCTTTGAATGCTTGCGTAGAGCGTGGTCGGGTCAGAAGGAGCAAGCGCTAGGTTAATCCTCGCTACCTCGGTCGTGGGGAGACCCGTCGATTGACGTATCCACGTCAAGCCTCCGTTGGTACTTCGGTACACTCCGTCGTTGCGCACTGCCGCAAAATGAATCGCAGGCGTGACCGGATCTTGCACCAAGTCGGTGGCAATGCCGCCAAGCACTTCGGACCAGCTTACGCCGCTATTTGTGGAACGGAACAATCCAAAATCACTCGCAACCAGTACGGTGGTGGCCGTTGATGAACCGGCCGTTGCGGGATCGATGACGACCCGAGCGATTTTGGCCCCTCCCGTGCTTGTTTGAAAGATCGTGGTTCCAAGATTGACCCAGGTCGATCCCCCGTTATCACTTCGCAGTACACCACAACCGTAATAACTATCACCCGAAAAATGTTGTTCGCCGGTACCCGCATAGATGATGTTCGGATTAACAGGGTCGATCGCTATCGAACCCATAGCCAAAGAACACTCCCCATCGGTCATGGGGGTCCAGGAAGCACCGCCATCGACGGTCTTCCATACCCCGCCCTGCGCGCCTCCGACGTATATGATGTTTGAGTTCGTTGGATCGACTGCG
>JAZDDD010000340.1:0-10669 GCA_036679545.1 Gemmatimonadota bacterium
GATGCCCAGATCGTTTCCATTGTCAGTGTCCGGATCGGCGAAACTCAGTCGACCGACGGGCTCAATGGCCGAAACAAATTTGTGGTTCGCGACCGGCGACTTGTAACTCAAGATCCCCTGCGCGGTGAGGAACCGGGCGGGATCGCCGACCAGATCAAGGGCGCCCCAATTCTGACCGCCGATAACGCCCGCTTGAATGTGAAGACCCGAGTCGAAGTTTCCGTACTCCACGTCCGCCCCGTACGCGAGAGCAAAGTCATCGTCCGCATTGACGGTATCCATATAATCGTGCAGTGCCACGTTGCCTGAGATTGTTACATCGTCGGACGCGGACACACTCACACGACCGGTATAGGATTTAGTCCCGTTCTCATCCGGGCTGTTGGCGCCTGCTCCGTTGGTTACTGAAAATTGGTAGGTGGCGTTGCTGGTCATGAATTCGGCCATGGCGCCGATGTCGCGGTCCGAAAATCTCAAATCCTCAGAAAGCTGACTCAGTGTGCATACCCCGCTTGCTCCTGCGCACGCATCGACACCGCGAACGGCGCCGGCGCGTTCGATTACGAGTATTTGAGTGGAACTCGTCAGCTCAAAAAGATCGAACGGTCGTTTGAACTGACCGAGTTTTACCCGGAACGTCGGCGAAAACGTGAGTTGAGCATACGCGTCGCGTAGCGTAACTTCGCCTTCGCCGAACTCGGGCATTATTCGGCCGGATACGAAGTCGTTGACCGTCACGTCGGCAGTGAAGCGCGCACGTCGGATCAACCATTCGGTAGAGATGACGCCCGAAGTGGAGGTCGTGTTGAATTGAGTTTGCACGCGTCCCGTAAGTCGAATCTGGGTTGCACGAGACGTCACGATGACTTGACCCGAAACATTTGGGGCGACAATAACCGTGACGGACAAAGCCACCGTCAGGTAGTAGATGAGCTTCGAAACACATGGCATGGTGTGGCCGTTTTCCCGATAATTGGATTCATGACTGCTTCTGTTACCACGAAACAACGAAACATCAACAACTGTGCATCGCGATCAAGCAGGAAAGTAATGGGGAGAGAATCAGATTTTCGTCTCACCAACGCAACGGTCATGTAACGATCCGCGTGTTTAAGAACCCTCTGTGTCGCCACCGGTGGGTGGCGCAGGTTCATCTGGATTGATTGGCACCTCCTGTGCCTTCTTATCCAATTGGATAGGGTTGGGCTCTTCTAACGCGGTTTCCGGTAAGGCCGGTAGACCGAGTGACTGATCGTAGTGCGGAACAATCGCTGACACCATCGTGCTGGCGCCCTCGGTCGGCGTCGTTGGGAACGGCTTAAAGAAGATCTCACCGAAGCGGTTTAGCGTTCCACTCTCGATGAGAAACACGAGTGCCGCACAAATCACGATGCTAAAAAAGACCACGGCGTAAACCGTACCTTGAATGATTTCTCCATTCTCAATTCCGCGTTGGAGGGGCAACGACGCCAACACAGCCGCCGCTAGGCCCTTTGGAATCAGCGCAACGGTGAGAAGAGCCTCTTTGCGAGGAATGCTCTTATCGAGCAAAAGCCGTGACATGACGATGCGGCCGGAGAATGCGACGGCGGCCAATCCAGCACCCACCGCAACGGCGCGAAAATCCGAAAAACTTATGGAAATGCCAAGGTAAACAAAGAAAAACGTTTTTACCAAGAACACCATCTCGGCAAAGAATGTGCGTTCCACTTCGGCAAAACCCACGAGTCTAAAGCTGATAACCTTGCCAAGGATACGTTCGGGCACGCTTGGCAGGTTGGCAACGGCGATACCGAATGTCAGTGACGCAATGGCACCGCTGTAACCCAGCAGTTCCGTTAGACCGAACAAAATCAATACGTACGCCACCGTCGTGAACACGGTGTTTGGGAATTGCCGAATTTTCGGCAAGACGGCAGACCAAATGAAGGCGCCACCGAGACCGACAGCTGCCGCGAGGAGAAACGACTTGGCAATCGAGCCCGCTACACCCCCGGCCGTCACGACGTCCACCGAGCCGGGAATCAACGCACGCATGATGCCGAGGCTCAACACAACAGCCAACACATCCGTGAGAGCGGACTCGAGCATTAGCATTGTGCTTGGCAGTCGAGAAATACGAAGCACACGTAAGAGCGGAACAACTACCGCTGAGGATGTTCCGCCCAGTATCGTTCCGATGAGAAGGGCGGTGAGCGCATCAACCGGCAGAAGAAGATCGACGATGTAGGTGATCAACAACGTCGTCATGGCGAACGTCGCCAATGAGATGACGATCGTATCTTTGGCAGCGCTCCCCAGTTCGCGCATGCTGAGGTGGATGCCGCCTTCGAACAGAATGACAATCAATGCCAATGTCGTGAAAACGGGACCCACCTGCCCAAAATCCTCCGGCGTCACAATCCCCAAAACTGGCCCCAAGACGATCCCGGCAAGCATAAGGATCAAGACGTCTGGTATCTTGGTACGTTCGAAGAGCCCGGTCAGAAAATGTCCGGCAAAAACAAGAAGCCCAATGGCGAGGATTGTTACGGCCATGGGCCGGAAGATGTCACGGTCACGAGGAGGTGGCTAGATGCGCAACCTGAGTGTAGGCGATTGGCTGATGGTCGCTTCCGTATCCTTTTTTGTGCTGGCGGGAGTTGCCAAAGTCTTCGAGAGGCAAGGCCGATTGGGTGTTGCTTTGGTTTTGCTCGGCGTCGCGAACGCGATTCTGCTCACCCTCTCACGGGCACCGTCAACTGGCTCGTAGGTGGTACGCCCCCGACACGCTACCGGATTTGTGCGCTGAGTCCAAACGTGAATTGTGGCCCTTTGGGGAATTCCCTGCCACGAAGCGGCAGTCGTATCGCTGCTTCTGGCCAGATCGGGCCGACACGGACGGCGGTCCCAAACTGAAGTATCATGATTTGCCGCTTGGTGCCCGTCACGACCCGGTCCTGTATGACCGCTCGGCCAAAAAAACCGTCCAACGTCGCCTTCAGCAATAGAGAGCTGACCGGTTGAATGCCGGCCTCGGCGAGGTAGACATACTCGCCACCGGGGTCGGTCAACTTTTCTTGGTTGGCAAATCGAGCGCGATACCCCAACCATATCTGTGCGTACGCCGGCGCGGGCCAGAACGAATGCCCAACCTCTACGAAGCTCTCCAAGTCCCACTGACCCTCGCCCAGCGGTATTACTTGGGCGTCGATTTCCGACTCACCCAAGGGAGCCTTGGCTCCGAACCTGAACGTGACCGGTGTTTGCCCGTTGTGCAACGTAAATGGTTGCCATCTCAGCCAAGCCCTGAGATCGCCGAGCCCGGTTTTGGTAAGCTCCTGAACGTCATCGGTAAAACGCAGATCGAAATACGGAACCTGTACCCACAGATCCAGGTTGGGTCGTAGGCCCACGATCACATCTGTGAATACCGCGCGTGCGTCGGATTCGCCGTTAGCGAACCACTGTTGGGTGTTTCCCCGCACGTCGAAGCGTTCCGATGTTTTTTGAACGAACAGGGCGGATTTGACCCAAATTTTACCAGTGCCCTGTGTCCATTGGGCGGTGAGCGGCGTAATGCTCAGAGTCAATAGCGTTGCAGTGAGGCCGATCTGTAGGCGCATAACTTGGGTCCGCTCCGCGGTGCAACAGTCCTCGATGGAACACGTTACGGAGTGGCGAGGTTCCCAGCGCGAGGTGGGCGTCGGCGGGGCGTAGGATCGCCCCGCCGAAAACATTATTTCTTGTTCTTGAGGAATCCGTCGATGCTGAAGTTGCCGCCACCGATTGTTGACATGACGAGGAATGTGAAACAGTACAAGATGACCATCTCACCACGGTTGGCCCAATGCCAGAGCCCGCCGTTAGGCACGTGCTGGTACCAATAGGCAACGGCCATTTCCCCGGACAAAATGAACGCAACGTATCGTGTCCGAAGTCCCACCAGGATGGCGATGCCGCCAAAGAATTCAAGTAATCCCGCCACCCCTACTAAACTGGTTATGCTACCAACGGCATCCCGTCCAAACCAGCCAAGCAGCTTTTGACCACCGTGTGTGAAGAAAGTGAATCCGATCACGATGCGCCATGTGTTCAGCGCCGCGGGTCGTAGCTTATCCAGAAAATCGTTCATTACGATCGATACTCCCTGATAAAGAGTTTTCTATGCGAAGTGGACAGCGTGAATTGGTGGCAAGTTCGTCGTGACGGATGTCCAGTTGTTGCCGGAGTCTTCGGAAACCCAAAGCGACCCTGTTGTTGTTCCAAAGGCCAGAACGTTGCCATCTTCGTTCACATCCAGCGCGTGTCGAAATGTTAGATCGTATGCGTGATGTTGCGGCAAACCGTTTTTCAATGTCTCGAACGACTCTCCGCCATCGGTTGTTCGCGTGACTACGAGTTGTCCGTCTACGGGGATACGTTTCTCGTCACTCACACCCGGTACGAACCACGCTGTATCCGGGTCGTGTGGATGAACCGCGACGGCAAACCCGAACGATGATGGTTTGACTGCGGTCATTTCGGTCCAGGTTGCAGCGTGATCGGTCGATCGAAAAACCCCGTTGTGATGTTGTGCCCAAAAGTGACTTGCCGCGGTCTTGCATTGAACTACGCGATGGGGATCCTGGATGTTGGCATCGTACTGACGATCCGGTGGCATGTATGCGGCCCGCATTCCAGTAGCCTGCAATTGCCACGTGTTACCGGCGTCTGACGTGACCCAAACGCCGCCGCAACTTATACCCACGGTGACACGGTCGTCGTTGTTGGGATCGATGCAAATGGAGTGAATTCCGGGAAAGTCGTATCCACCCCCAAACCATTCTTTTCGTTCGTCGCGACGCCACAGCGATTCGACCAATGTCCATGAATCACCGGCGTCATTGGACATGAAAAGGCCGCCGGGAATGGTGCCGCACCACAGTCGCCAACCGTTGCGCGACGATTCCAACGTCCACGCCAATTGAGTGGCCCAAGGAATTGGCTTCTTGCTGTTGGGCTCCACGTCCGCGACGTCGTCGGGTTTTTTGGGGTAGCTGGGCGCGGCGCATTCCTGCCAACGTTGCCATCCCTTTTCCGTACGATGAAGCTTGACACCGAAATGACCGTGTCCAAGCGCGACAAACGTCGTATCCGTTTCCGGTTCGTATTTGATAGCAGAGGCGTTGTCGCCGAGGAAAGCGGTGGCTACGATGCGCCACTCAGGAGTCGATCCAGCTGACCTTTGCAGCGTAAATACGCCCTTGCGTGTTGCAACGTAAAGTGATTGGCTCATAAGCTCGTTTTGGTTACCCGCCGGACAATGCCTGCATGACATAAATTTCTGCGGTGCGCTCCACCGCGTCACTCAATAGTTCACGATCCAATACTTGCCGGCCGTTCACGAATACAACCATATGCGAACGGATTGCACCCTGTTCGTCGAACACGTACCCGCGGGCATTGGGGTTACTTTCGAACACGGCGTCCAGCACTTCGCGGACGGTGTTGCCCGCGACTTCCGACGTGGGACACGACACATGCCGCTGGATATTGGGTGTGAACGAAACGGTTGCCATTAATCAATGATCTATTCGGCGAGCACGCCGACCGCAATACCGGTGTTCGGTGATTGCGTACTTTTTTGCGTATAGCGTTGGAGTGTGAGGGGACTAACTGATAGACGGCCCGTCCGACCGCCCCACCGCCCGTGCAGCCGATGACTGTGCCAGGGTCAGCGTACTCACAGTGACGAGCCCCACGCCCAACAACAACACCAGTCCACTCGGCGGAACGTTGTTCCAAATTGCTTCGAGTACCGCGCCAACCAAAAGGGCGATTCCGCTTACTCCCTCGATCCAACCCGCACGCGCGCCGCCAATACGGTATCTGCGCGCACGCCAACTGTTGTCACCACTTGCGACGTGGTATTTGGGTGTGCGTTGGAACGGAATGCGACGACCAAACAGTCCGCGGATTACCGCTGCAGTCTGTCCAATGGAGATGCCCGCCCCTACGATCATGATGAGGGGGACCAGCGCCATGCGCCGTAACCAACGTGAGGGATCTCGTGCTTTTGCGGTGACGGCGTAAAAGAAACCAAGTGAACCCATTGCGAATGTGAGGAGGAGTCCGTCCGCAGCCAGGACCCACCAGTGTCCCAGAGACTGCGAAAACATTCCGACACTCAGTCCCGCCAGCGTTACCAAAAGGAGCAATGCGTACGAGAAGTGAATGAGAAGATGCCACGTCGCAGCAACTTTGATCGGACGAGTAACATCCGATCTGAGGATCAACGGAAGTAACTTTCGTGCGGTTTCGATCCCTCCCTGCGCCCACCGCTGTTGTTGAATCCGGTATGCTGCAACCTCGACCGGTAATTCGGATGGTACAATCACATCGTCGCGATACACGAAGCGCCAACCTTTGAGCTGTGCGCGGTAGGACAAGTCAAGATCTTCCGTCAGCGTGTCTGCATGCCACCCGCCCGCATCGTCAATGGCTTGGCGACGCCAAATACCCGCGGTTCCGTTGAAGTTGAAGAAAAAGCCAGAGGCTTGCCGGACACTGTGCTCGATGGTAAAGTGTGCGTCGAGTTGCAATGCCTGTGCTCGGGTCAACCATGACGCCTGCTCGTTGATGTAACCCCATCGTGCTTGAACCATGCCCACCCCTGCGTCTTTGAACTCAGGCACGATCTGTTTGAGGAAATCTGCATGTGGCGCGAAGTCAGCGTCAAACAATGCGATCAACTCACCACGAGCCGTCTGCAGACCCGCCGCAAGCGCGCCCGCTTTGTAACCGGTGCGGTGAGTCCTGCGCAGATGCACAATGTTGCGCCCACTATCTGCCAACGCAGCTATCACTCGTTTGACTCGATCGCTCGTTTCGTCTGTGGAGTCATCGAGTACTTGAATCTCGATGCGGTCGTTTGGATAGTCCATCGCCGCAACCGCTGTAAGGGCGCGTTCCGCAACGTACATCTCGTTGAATAGTGGAACTTGGACCGTGACGCTTGGCAAGTCATCCCTGTGTGTAGCCGGCGGGGTTGCAACCGGCGGCACGATTTTGCGACGCAGTCTGGCCAGTTGCATACGATGGTATCCAAAAGCGGATAGACCCAACGCGGCGGCAACGTGTACCGTTAGCAGAATGAAGAGTGCCAAGCTTTCCATATCTAATTCGCGATCACACTTTTGAAAGCCAACTACCGCCGTCCACGACGAAGATGGATCCTGTGATCCAACGACCGGCCGGGCCGGCGAGCATCACGGCCATCTCGCCGATGTCTGCCGGCGTCCCCAATCGACCCAACGGGATTTGTTCACGGATCCGATCATCGAGACTCACTACCTGCTCCTCCGCCCCATCCGGTGCGGTAAACGCTTTTCGGACACCTTCTGTGAGAATCGGGCCAGGGGCGATCGCGTTGACCGTGATGTCATCCTTGGCCCACTCAACTGCCAAGGTTCGCGTGAGCGCGTCCACTCCAGCTTTGGCTGCCGTTGCATGAGCCATGAGGGGCCAGCCCCGATAGTGGAGCGTCATGGAGATTGAGATGATACAACCTGCTCCCCGCGCTTTGAACGCCGGGTACGCGGCTTGGCAGCCGTAGAACGTGCCATATAGATCAGTCTCCACCACGGCTTTCCAACCATTTGGTGACAAACTGGCCGACGGCGCGTAAAAGTTCCCCGCGGCGTTGTTTACCAAAATATCCAAACCACCCAACCGCTCGGTGGTTTCGTGTACAGCCGCTTGCAGCGATTCCGGTTCTCGAACGTTTGTTTGCACGGCGTAGGCCCGGCCACCCATCAACTCGATTTCTTTCACAGCACCTTGAAGACTTTCGATCTTGCGGCTGGCCAACGCCACCGCCGCGCCGGTTTTCGCGAATTGCTTTGCAATGCCCAGGCCGATGCCGGTACCGCCACCGGTGATGAGGGCGACCTTCCCGTCAAGCGCGTCGTTACGAAAGACTGTAGTCATTTGTTGACGTGACCTTTGGGTGGTGACTGTTGGCTAGTATTATAATGGATCTCGCAGGCGTGCTGGCAAGGCGGATGCATGGGGTGACCATGCTGAAGTCTACACGACCTGTGCCAGTGGTCGATCAGATCGTAGCTCCGCCACAACTGGAACCCGCGCCGGCCGTGCAGCCAAAACAATGCGGCCCCACCGCAATTGTTCTTTTGTTGAGTGCAGATAGATCGAAGTCAAACACCGATTGCCCAACGCTCTCATCCACGGGCATTTCAAGCATTTGGTTAAAGTCGCAATCGTACAACGTACCATCCCAACCAATTGAAAGCGTGTTGCGACACATCACCGACTCTGCCGCGGCCGGATTGTAAGCGTTTGCCAAACGCGTCATGTAGTGCTCGAGATTGCCGGTTTGTTCGAGCCAATCCAGAAAACGTGATATTGGCATGTTTGTTATGGTGTACAGATTGTTGAATCGAATACCAAACCGTTTGCTAAGTTGCTGCTTCCAGTTGCGTTGGAGTGACTCCTGCGATGCAGGAAGAAAAGCGCCCACCGGATTGGTGACCAAATTGAGTACCAACCCGGAGTTAGCATCACCATAGCCGAGCTTGTTCAAACGTTGGAGCGCCTCGACGGATTCGTCGAACACACCTTTGCCTCGTTGTGCATCAGTCGTGGCGGCACGGTAATGTGGCAGCGACGAGATAATCTCAACACCTTGCTCGGCCAAGAAGCCTGCCAGGCTTGCGTAGTTGGGGAGTAACAGGATTGTAAGGTTGCAACGGTCGATGACGTGCCTACCCAGGTTCCGAGCATGCAGGACCATCTCTCTGAAGTCAGGGTGTAGCTCGGGTGCTCCTCCAGTAATGTCCAGTGTGGGAATATCCGTCTCGCTGAGTATTGTCATACACCGCTCGACAACGGCTCGGGGCATCACCTCCGTTCGATCGGGACCGGCATCGACATGACAGTGGCGGCATGTTTGGTTGCACTTCTTGCCCACGTTGACCTGCAGGACCTCTGTGCGTGTGGGTCGCAAGGGGAAGAGACTGGAGGCGGCCAGAGATTCTTCGAACGATGCTTTCAAACGCACCGATCCCAACCGGCGCCGTTGCGCACCGGCCAGCGACAACTCGTTTCCGCTTTTTTGCAGGGTTGGCAAGATGCGGCCCACGCTCACATACCCAATTCAGCTATTTTGTTGCGCATCTGGACTCCGTGCATCAATGAAGCGCCTCCACGGATGGCAGCGGCCACGTGTATCGCCTCGGTCATCTCCTCGGGATCCGATCCCTGCTCGAGGCACTCACTCGAATAGGCGTCAATACAATATGGGCATTGGACAGCGTGCGACACGGCCAACGCGATGAGGGCCTTTTCCCGTTTCGTAAGGGCGCCTTCGTTGAATACGGTTCCGTACCAATCGTTGAACTTTTCCCAGAGCGGGCCGGCCGCATCGCCGATTTCCGCAAACCGCGGCAAATCCTTCGAATCGTAGTAATGTCCCATAGTGACAGCGGTCTTTCGGTGATGGCGATAACTAGCCTGGTAAACGTTGGGTCTAGCGGCGGTGTTCCTCCCGGTGTTCCGGGGCTGGCCGAACGGAAGATACCGTACGGCGACTGTCTGGAATCGGTGTTTTACGTCAAATTATACGGATGAAAGTCAAAACCCTCTACGACCTGTTGGCTCCCGTGTACGGGCGGGTGATGCCGGCCCTGTCCACCCGGGTCACGGCGCGAGCGGTGGAACGTGTTCGGGCCGGTGCTCCGGACAGCGTCCTCGAGGTTGGTATGGGCCCCGGCCAGCTCTTGCGGGAACTCGAAAAAAAGATATCCGGCCAAATCGTGGGTGTGGATATCTCGAAGGGCATGGTCGCGCACGCTCGGCGAAAACTGACCCACACGGCAAATCGAGCACGATTTGCGTGTGCTGATGGATTGTATCTTCCGTTTCAGCGTGGGCAATTCGAGTCGATCGTATCCGTATTCCTTTTTGATGTTTTGGACGAAGACGTTATCCCGAAAATGTTGCAAGAGATGGGACGCGTGCTCGCGCCGGGCGGGCGAATCGTTGTGGCCACGCTTCACATCACAAATGCGTTTGTCAAGAGTGGCTGGATGCTGACGTACAAAGTGTTACCCGACTTGGTTGGCCAGGCGCGCCCCGCAACAGTCGATGAATATATTGACGACTTGGGGTTCCGAGTTTTGATGGAAGAGGAAATCGATGAACTTGCAGGCGCCAGAATCCTTACGCTCGTCAAAGTCGTTGGGTGACCTGACACGCCTTGCAATAACGGTGACGTAGCGACAACCATGTCGGCACGGAAACGAATCCTTAAAGTCCGACGGGGAACATGATCTCGCGCGCTACTTCCTTATGACACCTGGCCACTTCGAAACACTGGTGTCGTGACCGGGGAATATCGATCTGAGATCGACTGCGCCGAGGTGACCCACGACGATCTCGCTGAACAGGTCGCGGAAGTCGGTGGTCACGGCCAGATCTCTTCCGTCTTCCAGCGCGTGAGGTGCAAGCGTTGGCCATTTCCCTAAGACCTGTCCACCATTGACGCCACCTCCCAAGACCATCATAGCGGTTGCACGTCCGTGATCGGTTCCCCGGTTACCGTTCTCTCGAACGGTTCGTCCGAACTCACTCATGGTCAACACCACAACGTCAGACATTCTGGGGCCGAGGTCTCGGACAAAAGCGCTTA
>JAZDDD010000341.1:0-2315 GCA_036679545.1 Gemmatimonadota bacterium
GTCAATCAAGATTTCATCAAATACGATCAGGTGGAAAAGCACCATACGTACCACCTGGCGGAAACCGAAGGCCACGAGGAATTTGACGAAGAATTCGAGATAAAGACCTGCGACATGGCGGACTTCCTCTATGGCGGTGAGACAGGCAAGGAACGATTTGCAGAGGCAATTGGGTCGGCCATGCAGGAGATCGGTTTTGCAATTCTGGTAGGGCACGAAGTTGACACAAAGCTCCATGAAGATGCTGAGCAACGTGTCATTGATTTATTTTCCCGGGTCGATCTCGAAACAAAAATGAAGTTTCGCGCCGAGCGATTCGGATCCGTCAGTCAGGGTTACTTCCCCATCAAAGAGACCAGCGACATACACCCCGATTTGGTAGAGGGTTGGGTTTTTTGCCGCCGCGCTTTTGATATCGAACAGCCAGGAGATGAGCCGTTCAATACGCTAGACTTCTGGCCCGATGCGAATGATGAACCGTTTTTCCGCCAAATCGTTTTGGCAAACGAGAAGATAATCCTTCCGGTGACGCAGAGCATCTTTCGCTACCTTGGTGTTGAGCCATCGCTTTACGACGGCAAACTGACGGACACCAATTTCGGTCTTCGACTAAATTACTATCCGCCCATCACGGAACAGGATGACGCGTCTGGAGCGGGACGGCTACTGGGGCATGAAGACGTTGACCTCTTCACCATCCTGCCCGCTCCGAAAGTGGACGGTTTGCAAGTGTGGAATCAGGCCAATGGGAAATGGGTTCGGCTCAAGGCCCCGCCCGGTTCGATCATTTTGAACACGGGCGACTACATGCAACGAATCACCAACGACATTTTGCCATCAACAACGCATCGCGTCGGCAAACCAAGGGATGACTCCCACCACGACACACCGCGTGTTTCTGTACCAATGGCAGTTTACGTCTGGGAAGACGAGATGTTGGAGGTACTGCACGGTCTGGCAGACCCTAAATACGAACCGATCCGCGCCATCACGTTCCACACAAGGAGCACAGCTAAATTTTACGGTGACGATTATGCCGTGGAGACAGATGCCACCGGCTGATGACGGGCTGGGTGACCGAGCACCATAAAGACGGTAACGAGGAGAGCCACATTTGTCGGCAAGGTCAATGCAATCACTTGACCATTCACTTGGTTAAACCAAGGTAGGAGTTGCACGACAAACCCCACCACCGACGAAGTGGCAACCGCGCTCGCAAGTACGACCGTCAGTTTTACCATGCCACGTACCCTGCGTAACCCCAACGGCAACGCGATGACGATGGGCAACGCGATCGGTGTGAAGAAGAACAGATTCTCATTCCAGTACGACGTATCATGGTCGGTGAATATCCAGAGGAACGCCAGCACGCTGCCACCGACCCCAACGAGTAACGACCATCCTACGGCGTAGGACGCAAACAACTTGTGTGACGTTTGCGCTTTGGATTCTCGCAACCCAACAAATACTAAACCGGCCGCGAACGCCAGTCCGATTCCGAGAAACAGCGGGAGATACCGTGGTAGTGAGTCCGGTGGTAGCGGGACCTCTCCTGCAAAGAACGTGTGTTCGGCACGAACCAAACGCCGTTGCCCTCCACCCGGTACACTCACCGTGATGTCACGCATGTGTTCCATGAGCTTCATGGGAATGAAGGCGTTTTCCCAGGCTGTGAGTGGTTTGTCAGCGGGCGACCCGAGGCCGATCACGAATCCCGTGTACAAAGGCAGGTTATCGGCCGTCATACGCTGTGCATCAAAACGGAACGTCGATTCCACATCGATAGCTTCGAGCTGCGGCCGAATCTGCCCACCCGTTGCACGATCCAGGGCGTCGCGCAGACGCGTAGAACAGTTGTCGTAGAAGTAGTGGTAGCGGTAGTAAGCGTTTTCCGGTCGAGCATTCCACAAAAGGAAGTCACGCAACTCGATGCGCTGTTCCGGCGCCAGGTCTAACACTTGAATCCAAACCGCACGCCCGACCGCCGCGTATCGTCTCATCAAGGGGAGTGAGGACGCGGACTCCATCCAATAGTCCGATCGGCCACGTGCAAAATTCCATAAATAGCCTGGCTCCTGAAAGCTGAACCGACCGTAGTCGTATAGCGAATCGGCGCCGGTGACAGTGTCGCGTACGCGGATGGCATTGTGTCCGAATCGTTCCCAATAGATATGACCAGGTCCAAAGGTCACCAGTGAGATTTCGATGTGCGAACCGTCATCAACGGTTGCCTCGTTTTGACCGGTAGACGGCGTGGCCCACGAAGTGACCAACACCGCAGAAAGAACTAACACACGGGAGAAAAGCGTGGGTGT
>JAZDDD010000342.1:0-2273 GCA_036679545.1 Gemmatimonadota bacterium
CGGGATGCGTCTCATATCCCCATTCCACACTACCCTCGTCGGCCGCCACTTCACCCATGACGATTTTCAAGAGCGTCGACTTACCGATGCCGTTGGGGCCCATGACCGCCAGTCGATCACCTCGACGGACGAAAAGGCCCACACCATGAAGAACCTCATTGTCTCCAAAAGCCTTTTTTACTCCTTTGATCGAGAGTGCCTCGCGTCCGCTATCGCGGGTCTGCTCGAACAAAAACGTTGGATAGCGACGGGAACTCTCCGGAAGCTCCGTCAACGCCTCTGCCTTCTTCTCGATCATACGCAACTTGCTCTGCGCCTGACGTGCTTTGCTTGCCTTGGCACGGAACCGATCTACAAATTTTTGATGATGCGCAATGTCCCGCTTGCGTGTTCCAATTTCCTTCATTCTTCGTTCGCGCTCGGCAAGTTTCGCCGAGAGGAAATTGCTGTAGTTGCCTTTATACGACAGCACGGTTTCATAGTCGACATCGAGGATGGTCGTGCTCACGTTGTCGAGAAAGCGATGATCGTGAGAAATCACCACGACCGGTCCGGGGAAATCCGCCATAAACATCTCAAGCCACCGGATCGAGAGAATGTCCAGGTGATTGGTCGGCTCATCGAGTAACAACGCATCGGGAGCACTGGCCAGCACCTGCGCCAGCAACACGCGAAGTTTGAAGCCGCCCGAAAGCGTAGACACCGGGTCACGATGAACATGCGATGGAAGACCAAGGCCTTCTAGAATCGTTGCCGCACGGGATTCCGCCGTGTACCCGTCATGCCGCTGAACGATCTCTTCCAGCTCCGAGAATCGGTCGGCGTCGAAGTGTTGCTCGGCTTTGGCCAGAAGGGCCTCTTTTTCGACCATGGCTGCCCAAAGCTCTGGATCGCCCATCATCGCGACGGCGAGGATTTCCTGATCCTCGTAAAGGAATTGGTCTTGACGCAGCACTCCAAGCCGCAGTCGTTTGGGTACCGAAACGGCGCCGTCGGTCGGATCCAGATCACCACACAAAATGCGAAGTAACGTGGTCTTTCCGGATCCGTTGGCACCTACAAGCCCATACCGCTCACCTGGATTGAGCTGCAACGACACTCCGGAGAACAGGGTGCGATCGCCAAACGATTTACTGAGGTCAGATGCAGAAATCATGAACGGGAATCTAAACGGGGTTGAGCGTTGTGTCTCTTTTTGGGCGGCGGCGGCGATCGGTAGGGCGGTCGGGCGGGGTTGTTGCGACCTGGGGTGCCAACTAGCGTCTTGAGAAGCTATGTTCGCGTCGCTTCAATTTCCTCGTAATTTCTTCCCGACCCCGACGAGCACGGGACCATGACTGAAAACATTCACCACACTGAACTGAATCTTGTCCGGGCCGATTTCGACCGAGCCCGCAAGCTTGTGGCCCCGTATATCCATCACGGAAACCACTCTCAAGGGGTGGCCATCGCCGCTCGCCAATATGGCGTCCGTGCGGTGGTCGTGATGGCGGAGAATGCCACACCATCCAAGATAGCCGCCACAAAGGGCTATGGCGCCGAGGTCGTGTTGCACGGGAGCATTTGGGACGAGGCAAATGAAAAGGCGTTGGAGTTGGTGGAAAAAGAGGGTCTGACCTACATCCATCCGTTCGACGATCCAGATCTCATTGCCGGACAGGGGACACTTGGTCTCGAAATCCTCGACGATTTTCCGGACGTTGAATTGGTGATCGTACCAATCGGGGGTGGAGGACTGATCTCCGGCGTATCCATGGCGTTAAAGAGCACCAACGCAAATATCCGCGTCATCGGGGTTGAATCGTCCGGCGCTCCGGCAATGAAGAAGAGTGTCGAAGCGGGACACTGCATCACACTTGACGAGGTCGATTGCATCATAGATGGTCTGCGTGTCAAACGTGTAGGAGAAAACACGCACTCGGTCGTTTCACGGTACGTTGATGAGATCGTCACCCTTTCCGACACGTTGATCTTTGACGCAGTGCTTTGGTTAATGGCGCGCGCAAAGCTCGTGACGGAAGGAGCCGCAGCGGCCCCGGTCGCGGCGTTGTTGAATGGTTTGATCAAAGCTGAACCAGGAACACGAGTGGCCGTTGTATTGAGTGGTGGAAATCTCGACGTGGAACAACTCCGGGGCTTCAAGTGGAACTAAAGGGCAACACCGTGCGAGATGCGTTCGGTTCACGCGCCGGGTTTGTCATGGCCGCCGTCGGAAGCGCCGTGGGATTGGGTAACATGTGGCGGTTTCCGTATCGAACCGCCGAAGGTGGAGG
>JAZDDD010000343.1:0-5671 GCA_036679545.1 Gemmatimonadota bacterium
CCACGCGTCGAGCGGTGGTGCGCGCCAAAAAGAGATTGGCAACGTTGACACATGTAATGAGTAGCACGAAGCCAACGGCTCCCCAAAGTACGAATAGCGTTTGCCGAACTGTGTCACCCACCAACATCCCATGAAGGTCAACGACCGTCGCCCCCCAACCTTCATTCGTACTTGGATACTCTTGAGACAGTGAGCGCGTCAACGTCGACATCTGCACGTCGGCTGACTCAACCGTAGCACCGTCTACCAGTCGACCAACGACTCGCAAATAATGCGCGCCGCGAGAGCCGGCGATATCAAAATCGAACGTCAACGGCAACCACATTCTGGCGGACGCAGGGAAGGCAAAGGATTCCGGCATCACACCAACTATCTCGTACGAGGTACCGTCCAGTTCGAGTGTTTTGCCCACGACAGGGCCGTCATTTCCAAACAATTGTTGTTTTAATCCGTCCGAGATCACAACGACCAGATTCTGACCGGGTGCCGTCTCGTCAGGGCGAAAGATCCGTCCCTCCTGTGGAGAAGAACCCAAGATTGGAAAAACACTCGCCGATACGGACGCGACCGAAATCCTCTCCGGCTCGCCATGCCCGGTCAATGTCCTGCGACCCATCGATATGGCCCCAAGATCGATGAACGCCTCGCCGTGTTCTCGCCAATCAACAAAATTGGCCGGAGACACCGTAAAACGCGGCCAACCGCGCGATAGGTTTTGCTCCCAAACCATGACGAGGCGATCTGGTTCTGGGAACGAAAGCGGACTCAACACGACGCTGCGCAGCACACTGAATACCGCCGTGTTCGCGCCGATTCCCAGCGCAAGCGTTCCCACCGTCACCACGGTAAACATTGGAGCGCGACGCAAACGCTTGATCGCGTATCGTAGTTCTTGTCCAAACATGTCCAGGTTCCACTCCTCTCTACGGAGATGCCAGGCATCGACGCCCGCGCCCAGTGTACGGCTCAGCACGTCGATTCCTCTCCTCGACGTCATGGGGTGTCCGTTCTGTTTTCTTGTGTGGTACTCGATTTCCGCCTCCCATTCACGCCGCCATTCTCGACGATTGCGGGCGGGTACGAGCCGAGCAAGACCTGTCACGAGGTAGTGACTCAATCGCACCGGCAGGCTGCGGAAGGACATCATCGCGGTCGGTCAGGGCTTGGCACGTTCAACACCGGAAGGAAGGCGAATCGTGCGAGCCAAGCCAGTATAGCGTTGTAGACCTATCTCCAAGAACCGGGCGCCACGCTGTGTGATGAGGTAGTACTTGCGGGCTGGTCGCTGCTCACGCGCCGCCGCCTTTTCGTTCTCCCACCTCGAACGCAACATGCTACCGCCTTCAAGTCGACGCAGTGCGGGGTACACGGTGCCGGAGGGCAAACCGGTCACATCCATGATGTCAAATCCGTAGCGATATCCCTGGTCGATAGAATGCAAGACCAGCACGGTGGAATATGTGACTTGGAGCTTCGCCACCGCGGGTTCCTTTCTATATATAGTTTTCTACATAGATAATATAGATTTCTACATAGGTCCGCAAGAGGATGGGCGAACCTCCGGTTCGCCCATCCTCTTTAACCAGATGCCCCGAAGCGGTGATCAATCCCCGCCCGTTCGCAACGTAATCTCGCCGTCGCCGGTGCGTGCGGAGATACGTCCACCACCCCCGTTGAGTGTCCCGCGAATGACACGGCGCCCCATCGAGCCCCGGAGCGCAAACCCTCGCGCTACCTCCACGTCTTCTCCTTCCAATGTCACGTCCGCCCGAAGGCTCGCAGGCGCGTAGATGGCAATGTCGCCATCACCGGTGCTCAATTCCACGTCATCGTTATTGCCGTCCAGACGCACCAGGATGTCGCCGTCGGAGGTGCGTGCTTCCAACGACCCTGTCATTGAGCGTATGTCGATATCGCCATCGGACGTCTCGAGGCGCACGTTGTCCCCCGTGAGCGACACGACCGAGATATCGCCGTCAGATGTCTCGAGGAAAATGCGGCCGCCGGTCACTTCTTGGATGGTTATGTCTCCATCACTTGTTCGGGCATTTACATCACCGCGCACAGTTTCAATATCCACATCACCGTCGTTCGTAGAAACGCGAACGTTGAATTGAGCCGGTATGGTAACAATCGCCACAATGCCAACACCGCGGTTGCGGCGCCATTCGGACGAATTGACACGCGGGTCGTCTGCGTCAACACGGACGGTATTGGCGTTTCGTGATGCCCGGAATTCGGCACGACGGAAGACCTCGCGACCCCAATCAAGATCACGGGCCGATACCCACCCCTCAACGACCACCTGTCCACCAGACCCGGATCGAATCTCGACATCTGCATCGGCGACATCGACATGTACCGTGCCAGATCCAATGTCAAAAGACTCGCGGAATAGCATCTCGCGTTCCCATTGTCCGGATGATGGATTGGGCTGGACTGTCGAAACCGCCACGGTCGTGTCTTGTGCGTCCACCGTCCACCAGAAACCCAACGGTAGGAGCAAGAGGCCAGCCACTGCAAAGATTCTTGGTGATGCAGACATGTGAGACTCCGTTGCGGTTCGGGTGCTTAGATACATGCTCCGCTCACATGGTTGGCAGGGGGTCCGGCGGGGACAAGGGCGGTGAAGGAACCCGTGATATTATCTAAACGCTCATCCTTGTGACATAGGCCAGACGGGCCGGTCGATTTCTTGCTCTCCACGTCATACCAAGGGACATATCATCCAAACACTCGTAATCCTCGCGGCCGGACTCTCTCGACGGTACGAACGGCCCAAACCCCTGGTGCCTGTAGGCCCTCACGGCCAAGTGTTGATCGACTACAGTATTCACGACGCCGCCCGAGCGGGTTTTCGACAGGTCGTGATCGTCACGCGACCGGAGCTTCACGACCAACTGGCCAAGCATCTTCACACAACCTGGGGAAACGCTTTGACGTTCCGGTTTGTGGACCAAGAACTTTCAGACCTCCCTGACGGTGCGGCGGTCAATCCCGAACGGCACGCACCGTGGGGAACCGGGCACGCGGTGTTGGCGGTCCGCAACGTGGTGCGCGGCCCGTTTGTGGTCATCAACTGTGACGACTTTTACGGTCGCGATGCATATCGCAGCGCGTCTGAACACCTGCGGTCACCGACGGCGCCTCATGCCCTCGTCGGTTTCCGTTTGGACGAGACATTGTCACAAAATGGCGGTGTCTCACGCGCCGAGTGCCATGCCAACCCGACTGGTCATCTCGAGCGACTGACTGAGTTCCTCAACGTGCGGCGCAAAGATGACACGATCCTGGGAACAGCGAGCGACGGAACACACCGCAGTTTTTCTGGATTGGAAGTCGTGTCGATGAACTTCTGGGTGTTCCAGCCGACCATTTTTCCACTCCTCGAACAACTCTTTGGGTCGTTTCTTGGAGAGTGCGGACAAGATCTCCGGACGGAGTTTTTCTTGAGCAATGCAATCAACAAGATCGTCGCGAACAACGCGGCCGTGGTTACAGTATTGCCAAGTGCGGCACGATGGTTCGGAATGACATATCAGGACGATCTGGCGCACGTCGTTGACTCGCTCGCGTCATTGACCGACGCTGGGACATACCCTCGGGACATTGCCTCTGTGGCCACGAGCACGTAGAATCGCACCATCTCCGGACCGAATTTTTGCGATGCAATTAAACGCGATCGATTGGACAGTTGTCTTCCTGTACGGCATCGCCGCGTTGGTGGTGGGTTTGTGGTTTGCGCGGCGTGCCGGCATAGGCACCGAGGAATTTTTTCTGTCGGGACGCAAAGCGCCCTGGTGGCTACTCGGCACGTCCATGGTCGCCACAACGTTCTCCACCGACACACCCAATCTCGTAACGGATCTCGTTCGCTCCGGCGGTGTCAGCCGGAACTGGGCGTGGTGGGCATTTTTAATCACGGGGATGTGTACGGTCTTTTTCTATGCGAAACTGTGGCGACGTTCCGCCGCGTTGACGGACATGTCGTTCTACGAAATGCGGTACTCCGGGAAACCCGCCTCCTTCCTTCGTGGTTTCCGCGCCATCTATCTGGGCGTGTTCTTCAATGCCATGATCATGGCCACTGTCACGTTGGCCGCTATCAAAATCGGCGGTGTCCTGCTTGGCATCGACAAGTACAGCATCGTCATCGTGGCCGGAACCGTGACCGTTCTCTACTCCGCAACCTCCGGCTTGTGGGGTGTCGTTGTTACCGATTTGATGTTGTTTGTCATTTCCATGGTAGGCGCAATCAGCGCCGCCGTATACGCACTGAAGCAACCGGAGGTCGGAGGCCTTACAGGGCTGTTCAATCATCCTGCTGTGGTCGATAACCTCTCTTTTCTTCCCGACTTCACCGATTGGAAAACGGCCGCAACGGTGTTCATCATTCCAATCGCGGTGCAGTGGTGGAGCGCATGGTACCCGGGCTCGGAGCCAGGCGGTGGCGGATACGTGGCGCAACGCATGTTGGCGGCCCGCGATGAACGCGAATCGATGCTCGCAACACTGTGGTTCAACATTGCCCACTACGCGTTGAGACCCTGGCCATGGGTCATCGTGGCCCTCGCATCTATCATCGTGTACCCTGATCTGGCCGCGTTGCGAGCGCAGTTTCCAAACCTCGATCCCGACATCGTGCGAAACGACTTAGCCTACTCCGCGATGCTGTTGTTCCTGCCACACGGAATGC
The DNA here is from genome assembly GCA_036679545.1 of Gemmatimonadota bacterium. Classification (GTDB taxonomy): domain Bacteria; phylum Gemmatimonadota; class Gemmatimonadetes; order Gemmatimonadales; family GWC2-71-9; genus JAZDDC01. The sequence goes on from JAZDDD010000343.1 coordinate 4,697, forward strand.
TCGGACTGGTGGTCGCGTCACTTGCCGCCGCATACATGTCCACGATCAGCACGCACTTAAATTGGGGTGCGTCGTACCTGGTGGACGATGTGTACCGAAGATTCATAGTCTCGGACAAATCTGAAAGTCACTATGTACGCGTGGCGCGGCTATCCACGGTTGGACTGATTGTCCTTGCAAGCGCGTTGTCGCTATGGCTTGAAAACGCCCTGCAGGCATTCCAAATTCTGTTACAAATCGGCGCCGGTACCGGCGCGATCTTCTTACTGCGTTGGTTTTGGTGGCGTATCAACGCGTGGAGCGAGTTGTCAGCCATGACAATTTCGTTTGTCGTTGCCGTATACTTTCAGTTCATACATCCCAACACCGGCATCGTCGCCTTGAACGACCCCGCGTTGCAGCTTTTGACCGGTGTTGCCATCACAACCGCTGGTTGGCTCATCGTTACCTTCCTCACCCCACCCGACAACCAGGAGACTCTGCAACGGTTTTACGATAAAATCAAACCGTTTTCCAGGGGGTGGAAACGTGCCGTCCGCGTGAGCGATACACCAGACGATAAGAGCATCACGGCCGCTTTCCTGTGCTGGTTTCTGGCATGCACGGCGGTCTACGCTGCGTTGTTCGGGACGGGCTTCTTATTGTACGGCCAGACAGTAACAGGGGTGGTGAGTGTCGCAATTGCCGTTGTTTCAGGTTACGGGTTGTTGCGAACCGCACCACGCGTGGGATTTGAGTAGACGGGCGGAAAGGGCGGAATGCGGTAAGGCGGAAGACGGAAGACGGTATGGCGGTAGGGCGGAAGGGCGGTAGGAAGAGACGCCGACGAGACGTTCCGCATTACGACCATACCGTTGCCGCCCTACCGTCCTACCGCCATACCGTCTTCCGTCCTTCCGTCCTTCCGTCCTTTCGCCGCCCCATCAGACGGTTCAGCCACAAAGACGAGATCGCCCAAACCAGACGACACTTCCC
>JAZDDD010000344.1:0-8298 GCA_036679545.1 Gemmatimonadota bacterium
GACTGAAGCGGTTAACCTGGGCGTTGCATCATCCCAGGTCGCAAATCTCGACGAACTCAAGGCGGCTACCGGACTGGCAGAAGCGTCCGTGGTCATCACTGGAACGAACTGGGCGGAGAAACTCGTCCGGTTCCTGTCGCATCCTATCGTCGCGCCAATTCTATTATCTCTTGGCACGCTCGGCCTCATCGTCGAGGTTAAGACGCCGTCCTTCGGGCTGGCCGGCCTCGTTGGGTTAAGTGCGTTCGGCGCGTTTTTTGGCAGCCATTTGCTCATAGGGCTGGCGGGTTGGGAAGAACTCATCCTCCTGGGAGTCGGTGTGATCGCGTTGGCGTTTGAAGTGCTCGTCGTGCCCGGATTCGGAGTCGCGGGCGCGGTGGCCATTTTGTGTATTGCCAGTGCCATCTTTCTTTCGTTGCTGAGCCGCCTGCCAACATGGGGAGACTTTGCCACGGCCAGTGGAATGCTTGTTGGTTCAGCCATTCTGGTGACCGTCGGGATCGCAGCCTTGATCCGAATCCTGCCAACCTCGACTCGATTCCGTGGGGTATTCCTGCAAGCCACCACAGACCGGGATGGCGGGCACGTCTCCGCGCCGGCCAGAACGGATCTGATTGGCCTCTTGGGAACGGCCATGACCGACTTACATCCTGCAGGTATAGCGGTTATCGGTTCTGAGCGGTTAGATGTCATTTCGGACGGTGGCTTCATATCAAAAGGCGCAGCGATCCGAGTTGTTCGGTCGGAGGGCTATCGTCATGTCGTCGCGGCAGCTGACGATCAGGCGTTGACTGCCTGACTTAACAGAAGCACATCTCCCCGTCGTGACGTACCGCGCGTCCCATGGTGGGCGCGCGATTTATCTCATTAAGGAACATTATGGATATCAACGATCTGATTGCTGGTGGCGGCATCTTCATGCTCGTCATTGGCTTTGTGTTGGTGTGGATGTTGTTCACATTTATCCCGGTCCGGCTTTGGATTGCGGCCATGGCAGCGGGCGTAAAGGTCGGTTTGGGAACGCTCATTGGTATGCGTCTGCGAAAAGTCGCACCCGCCATGGTTGTGAATCCGCTGATCAACGCCACGAAGGCCGGGCTGGATTTGGATATCGGGGTGCTCGAGGCGCATGTGCTGGCCGGGGGGAACGTCGATCGCGTTGTGCAGGCGTTGATTTCGGCCGATAAGGCGGGGATCGATCTCCCGTTTCAACAGGCAACCGCAATCGACCTTGCCGGACGGGATGTCCACGAAGCCGTACAGGTATCGGTCAACCCAAAAGTGATCCAGACTCCACGTGTCGCCGCGATGGCAAAGGATGGCATTCAACTCATTGCCACCGCACGTGTCACGGTTCGTGCAAACATCAAACGGCTCGTTGGTGGCGCCGGAGAAGAGACGATTCTCGCGCGCGTAGGCGAGGGAATCGTTTCGACCATCGGCTCGTCCGAAACACACAAGGCCGTGCTCGAAAACCCGGACCGCATTTCCAAAACCGTTCTTGCCAAGGGATTGGATGCCGGCACGGCGTTCGAGATTCTCTCAATTGATATCGCCGATGTCGATGTCGGGAAAAACATCGGAGCCGAGCTGCAAACGGATCAAGCCGAAGCCGACAAGCGAATTGCCCAGGCCAAAGCCGAGCAACGACGCGCCATGGCCGTAGCCGAAGAACAAGAGATGGTTGCACGTGTTCAGGAGATGAGGGCCAAGGTTACCGAGGCCGAAGCCGAGGTGCCGTTGGCCATCGCATCTGCGTTTTCCAACGGAAGCCTCGGGGTTATGGATTTCGCCCGCTATCAAAATGTACTGAGTGATACAGAAATGCGGCGGAGCCTGTCGCAACCCGACAAGGGAACGGATCCCTCATAATGGACATCGGCGATATCCTCTTCCTCCTCATTTTGGGGTTGGGATTTTTGTCATCCATTGGTGGCGCAAGAAAGAAGAAGAGGAATCGGCAGCCGCCCCAACCTCGGTTACCCGACGCCGGATCGCCGCCGCAACCGGCTCGGAAGTCTCGATTGGCCGAGGCGCGCGAACGAGCACTTTCGCAAATGGAGGTGTTGCTTCGCGACCTCGAGGGTGGCGAGAAACCACCTGCTCAGCCAACACCGGAGCCCCAGGAACAACCCGCCGAAGAAACGACGGCGGCCCCTGTGCCCCTCACTCGCGAGTTGCCATCCAGCGTACCGACTGTACGCGATGGGACGCTCCACAAAGAGTTCCATGACAAGTACATACAACCGCTGCCTGAGCTTGACGCTCGATCGACGATCCCGCGTTCGACGCGGTATTTGTCTCCGCAGAGCTTGCGGAAGGCTGTGCTGTTGCGAGAAATCTTCGGTCCGCCAAAAGGGCTGCAATAACGATCCTGCCAAATCGCAAATGCTTGAAAAACGTAGATCAGGTGGCCTTGTACTTGCCATCAGCACGAGCAGAGGTTTCCATCCTTTTTTGCGTGTGCCGGCCCGGGATAAGCTTGGGTTCAACCATCTCCGGCAGCGCCAAATTGCACTCCAAAGCGATAAATGACAGACCTTCCTTATTTCACCGAAGAACACCATCAGGTCCGAGAAATCGTTCGCGACTTTGCGGAAAACGAGGTGCGGCCCGTCGCCCGAGAACACGATGCCAAAAGCAAATTCCCCTGGACCATTGTCAAGCAGATGGCTGAATTGGGGTTCCTCGGCGCTCCGTGGTCCGAAGAGTTGGGTGGGGCCGGCATGGATTATCTGTCATATCTGATTCTGATTGAAGAACTCGCAAAGGTGGACGCGAGTACCTCCATCACCGTATCGGCGCACACTACGCTTGGCACGTCGCCCATCGTCAACTTTGGTACCGACGAACAGAAATCGCGCTTTGTACCCCTACTCGCACGTGGCCAGGTGCTGGGCGGGTTCGGACTGACTGAGCCAGGAGCGGGGTCCGATGCGGGTGGTACGAGTACCCTGGCTATCGACAAGGGCGATCACTACCTGCTCAACGGATCAAAGGTTTTCATTACACACGCTGGGGTAGGCGAGGTCTTTGTTGCCACCGCCCGGACAGAGAAAAGTTCCGGGAAACAGAGCAAGGGGATTACGTCGTTTATCGTCACGAAAGACACCGTGGATCTCGATCTTGCCAGCGACTTGGGTATTGGTCACGCGCCTGAGCTGGCCAAGACCAAGGGAGTTCGAGCGGGTAAGAAAGAAGATAAACTCGGTTGGCGGGCGTCGGATACACGCGAGTTGATCTTCGAGGATGCTGTGGTTCCGAAGGAAAACATGTTGGGGGAAGAGGGCAAGGGGTTCGTAAATTTCTTGAAAACACTGGACTCCGGGCGCATTGGTATCGGGTGCTTGTCGTTGGGTCTCGCCACCGGTGCGTTGAACGAATGTCTGCGATATACGGCAGAGCGCAAACAGTTTGGTCGTCCCATCGCGTCCTTTCAGGGCGTCCATTTCGCCATTTCGGACATGGCGACGGAGATCGAAGCCGCTCGTCACCTGGTTTATCATGCGGGGTGGCTACAGCAAAACGGCAAGCCATTTAAAAAAGAAGCTGCAATGGCAAAACTGTTTGCGTCAGAACTTGCCATGCGGGCCACGATCAAGGCGGTCCAGCTCCACGGTGGTTACGGATACACAACAGAATACCCGGTGGAGCGAATGATGCGAGACGCCAAGGTCTGTGAGATCGGAGAAGGCACGAGCGAGATTCAGAGAATCGTCATAGCCCGCCAGCTCCTCGGCAACATTATCCAATGACTCATTATTTGAGCGTTGAATGTTGAATGTTGAGTGTTGAATGTTGCGATAAGTGCCCAAGGCACTTATCGTTAGCTCCTCATGACCAGTCGTACCACCGTGTCTCCGGAGCGACTCGCCGCCGTCCTCAATAACGAGATTCTCCCGCTCGTCTCAAAGCCAAACCGCTATGTAGGCAATGAACTGGGACTCGCCCGGAAAAACTGGGATGAGTGCGCCGTTCGGTTTTTGCTGTGTTATCCCGATGCTTACGAGGTTGGGATGAGCCACACAGGGACGCAGATCCTCTATCACGTGGTGAACCGGCATCCTGACTGGTTGCTCGATCGAGTGTATGCGCCTTGGCCGGACATGGAAAAGGAGCTGCGAGACCGAGATCTCCCGCTTTGGGGGTTGGAATACGGTCGGGTGGCAACCGAATACGATGTCCTGGGTTTTACGCTGCAGTCTGAGCTGACCTACACCAATCTGCTGAACGTTTCTGAGCTGACCTACACCAATCTGCTGAACGTTCTGGACCTTTCACACATTCCAATCCGACAGGCCAACCGGGGCGAAGACGATCCTCTGGTATGTATTGGGGGCCCGTGCGCTTCGAATCCAGAGCCATTGGCTCCATTTGTGGATTTCGCGTTGATAGGAGACGCCGAGGACGCCATTGGTGAGATTCTGGGCGTGGTACGGGACTGGAAGGAGCGAGGAAAAGCGGCTGGTGAGACACGGCGAGATGTGTTGCACCGCTTGGCCCGTGAGGTTCCGGGTGTGTATGTGCCCTCGTTGTATGAGGTGTCGAACGGATCGCGCCTGGCGCGGCCACGTGAGGACGGGCCGAACGATCTGCCATGGCCCGTTGTAGCGCGAAAGGTGCCGGTCCTCAGGAGCGAAGACCATCCTAGGAAGATGGTGGTCAGTTTGACTGAGACGACACACGATCGGTTGCCGATTGAGGTCATGCGTGGTTGCATGCGGGGTTGCCGGTTTTGTCAGGCAGGTTACCTGTACCGACCGGCAAGGGAGCGCGATGTAGAGGAAACCGTGGCAATCGCGGAGGAGGGTATCAAGCATTCGGGTTGGCAGGAGGTTTCGCTCCTGTCGCTTTCGACCGCCGACTACTCGCAGGCGTTGCAGTTGACCGATCGTCTGAGTCGCACGATGGTGGACAAGGGTGTTGGAGTGAGTTTGCCGTCGTTGCGTGCGGACGAATTTAGTGTTGGGTTGGCGGAAAACGTTAGCCGCGTTCGCAAGTCGGGCTTTACGTTTGCGCCGGAGGCTGGTAGTCAACGGCTTCGCGATGTCATCAACAAAGGGATTACCGAGCAGGACATTCTATCGGCGGTTGACCGCGCGATGGCGTCGGGTTGGACCAGTGTCAAACTCTATTTCATGATTGGTCACCCCACGGAGTGTGAGGAAGATTTCGAGGAGTTGGCGCAGCTTGTCGAAAAGATCAGAAAAAGTCTCGGGAAGTATCCGGGTCGTCGCGCCATCACCCTCGGGTTTTCCCCGTTCGTTCCAAAGTCACACACCCCGTTCCAGTGGGAGCGTCAGGACGATTTCGAGACGACGCGTGAGAAGTTGGACTGGGTCAAACGCCGTCTCAGAGGCCAAGGCGTACAGATCCGTCATCACGAAACCGCCGATACCGCCATCGAGGGGATCATCTCGCGTGGCGGCCGCCACATTGCAGATGTCATTGAGGGCGCGTGGCGCGGTGGAGCACGATTTGATGGTTGGCGAGAGTTTTGTAAGTTCGATGCATGGCTCACCGCGTTAGAAGAACACAATCTCACCCTTCAGGACACGTTTCGCGAGATCGCCGAAGACGAAGATCTTCCATGGGAGATCGTGTCGTACAAGATCGATCGAGGATATTTCCTCAAAGAGCGTCACAAAGCGTATCGCACCGCGGAGACGGATGAATGCAAGCATGTTCGCTGTTCTGCATGCGGTGTTTGTGACTTTGACGCTATGAAGAATCTGCTGGCCGAACCTGCAGCAGATGTTTCGCAGGAATCGTTTGATGGACTGCTACAAGGTGTTCCATCAACGACGGTGCGATTGCACTACGCAAAGGGTGACGAAATTCGATTTACGTCGCACCTCGATGTGTTGCGAGAATTGGAACGCACGTTTCGGCGTGCGGAACTGCCACTTGTGTTTTCGGAGGGTTTTTCTCCGCGACCCAAGTTGTCGGCCGGGCCCCCGCTTGCGTTGGGGTGGACGTCGCAGGCCGAATGGATTGATCTGGAGTTGGCGGGGACGTGGACGGAAAGCCGACTCACAGAGTTGTTGGATATACTCAATGTGTCCAGCGCGCCCGGTGTTTCTTTTTTCCGGGCGATGAAGATGCCGAAGGGCGCCGAGTCACTCAACGCAGCAATTCGGTCGTCCCGGTATGGCGCACATTTCCCGTCGCCGCCGTTTCAATACACGGTAGGTGATCTCGAAACAGCGGTGGAGCGATTTTTATGTTCGCCCGCCGTCTTGATCGTGCGAGAGCGCAAACGGCGACGTATGGAAATCGATATCCGTCCACTTGTTCACGAAATCTCCGTTCTTGGAGACAACACTCTGCTTCTGACCGTTGCGAATGGATCGGAGCGATGCTGGGGTTGAATGAACGCCAAACAGCATTGATTCGCATCCACAAACAAGCGGCGACCCTGGCCACTGGGGATGACCCAGCGGCGGGTGCGGTGGCCGCTGTAGAGGTACAAAGTTGTGAAAAGGGATATTCTTATTACGGCCTCGAGCCCGCGGGAAACGCGGGTGGCCATCTTGGAGGACGAACGACTTGTTGAGCTACTGGTTGATCGACCAGAAATGCATCGCACCGTCGGCAACATATATGTCGGACGTGTCGAAGCAGTGCTGCCCGGTATGCAAGCGGCATTTGTCAACATTGGTCTTGAGAAAAGTGCGTTCCTACACGCGTCGGATCTTGTAGAACTGGACGACGAAGACGACGATGACACGGCCCAACGCGGACGGCGGGGGGGTAACGGCCGGTCGTACCGGTCGGTACCGAACATCGACCAGATGTTGGAAAAAGGTCAAGAACTCCTCGTTCAAGTAACAAAAGAACCCATCAGCACCAAGGGCCCCCGTGTCACGGGTCAGGTCTCGATCCCCGGGCGTTTCTTGGTCTACATGCCCACCGCCTCCAAAATCGGCGTCAGCAGAAAGATCGCCGCTCGTGACGAACGTGCTCGTTTACGCAAGGCGTTACGAGAAATCGTTCCCGAAGGCGCTGGCGGGATCATCGTTCGCACCGTTGCCGAGGACGTCGATGAAGACCTGTTGAAGCGTGAGTTAAAATCGTTGCTCACGCTGTGGCGACGGATTGAGAAGAAGCAGGCGAAATTGGAACCGCCGGTGCTCTTGCATGAAGAGTCTTCGCTGACAAGCGGCATCATCCGGGACCTGTTCAGCGATAAAGTCGATAGTCTACATGTCGATTCCAGACCGTTGCATGGAGAGGTCGTGAAGTACTTGAAACAAGTCGATCCGTCGTTGTTAGATCGTGTGAAATTGTTCAAGGATTCACGATCGCTCTTTGATGCATGGGACGTCGAATCCGAAATTCACCAACTCTTCAAGGGTCGGGTGGAATTACCTACTGGTGGTTACCTGATCATAGAGCAGACCGAAGCTCTTGTTTCAATTGATGTCAACACGGGACGTTACACCGGCAAGAGAGATCCCGAAAAGACGATTCTCAAGACTAACATGGAAGCGGCTCGTGAAGTGTCCCGTCAGCTCCGGCTGCGTGATGTTGGTGGTATCATCGTTATTGATTTCATCGATATGGAAACCAAATCAAATCGTGAGCGCGTGGTAACCGAGTTGCGGTCTCACATGGCACGAGATCGCGCCCGCACCAGAGTCTACGACGTTTCCGACTTGGGTCTCGTCGAGATGACCCGGCAACGTGTCCGACCGTCGCTCATGGCGTCCATGACGGGCCCGTGTTCTGGCTGTATTGGCACGGGACGCGTGTTCCGACCCGAGGTCGTGGTCCGTTTGTTAGATCGGTCCATGCGACGCGTTGCGAACGAGGACAAGGAACGCCAGGTGCTGGTACGTTTGCATCCCGAAGTCGCGCTTTATCTGCTGGAAGACGAACCTGAATTCGTCAAACATTTAACCAAAGATACGCAACTCGACGTCGAGCTGCGGGATGATCCAACGGTACCGATCGACGCCTTCAGATTGGTGTCGCAACCGGCGGGTCGGGATGTGACGGAGAAGTACGCACTGGCATAGCGAAGCTATGGTACTTCGTGCTGCCAGCTACCGGCTACCAGCTACCAGCTTTTCCGCACGAAAGATCCGAAGGGGATAAACACCCTTGCTCTGCATGAAATTCCCTTGACGAAAACATATGGGAACCAAATGTTTTGGGCTGGTAGCTGGTAGCTGGTAGCTGGTAGCTGGGAGCTGGTAGCTGGTAGCTGGTAGCTGGTAGCTGGTAGCTGGTAGCTGGTAGCTGGTAGCTGGTAGCTGGTAGCTGGTAGCTGGTAGCTGGTAGCTGGTAGCTGGT
>JAZDDD010000345.1:0-2617 GCA_036679545.1 Gemmatimonadota bacterium
GTAGCGCTCTTCTTCGAAGGTGATCTCGACGGCGGCCTTTCTGAAGAAAAGGGCGAAATCGCCCACGGCGGCCTGAATGGGGAGATAACGCGTTTCACCTTTGGACAACCGCCACGGTTCGTCGTCCAGGGCCGTGGGTTCGACCATAGGTGTGCCGGGACCGGTGGCCACGATGCTTCCACTCTGTACTGCCTGCCGATCCACGGCTGTGGGCGGCAAATACAGACCGACGGTTGTACGTTCTTCGCCTTCTTTGGGGGAGACCAGGACGCGGTCACCCATGACGACGAGTCTTTTGTTGTTCCGTTCCATGTTTGAAATTTGGATTTACCGAGGCCACAAGGGAAGGGGGGCTGATGAACGATTTGCCATCAACGATTGCAATTAAACGATTTGAGTGAATTTTGTTTTTTTGGAGATCAAAATTCCATCAATCGTTAGGCTGCAATCGTTGACCGGCAAATCGTCAATCAGCTGTTACTGTCTCCTCATTGACACAATGTCCTGCTTTTTGTGTCGCTCAAACCAACTCCTCAAATAAAGTTGTGTCCTGATAAAATTCGACGGTTTGCTGCTCGTCCCGTGCCACTCGTCATTGAACCGAATCATCACACTCGGCACTCGGAGGAACTTCAACGCCGCGTAATACTCTTCGGTCTGTGGCATCGGCGTGCGTAGGTCCTTCACACCCGTCATCAACATCGTCGGCGTTGTTACGTTACCGACATACATGAGTGGTGAGCGCCGGAGATGCTCCGACGGATCTTCCCACGGTAATTCTTCGAAATTCCGGTACCAACCCGGTCCGTCCGTCGTGCCGACGAAAGAGAGCCAATTCGTCACCGGACAGTTTGCGGATGCTGCCGCGAAACGATCGGTCTGACCTACGATCCACGACGTGAGGACACCGCCTCCGCTGCATCCGTACACAAACATATTGTCCGGATCGATGTACCCGCGACCAACCATGGAATCGACGCCGGCCATGAGATCGTCGTAATCCTTGCCGGGGTACGCGTGCTCAATGGCGTTGGCAAACGATGAACCGTAACCGGTGCTGCCACGCGGGTTTGTGTACAAGACCACGTAGTCTTCGGCGGCGTGTGTCTGCCATCCGAAGTTGAAGCCGACGCCGTACATCGCGTGGGGTCCACCGTGAATTGCGAGGATGAGTGGATATCGGCGGGACGGATCGAAATCCGGTGGCTTGATGATCCAACCCTGCACATCGTAGTTGTCTACCGATTTATACCAAATTTCCTCGACCACGCCGAGTTGTTTGCCAGCTAATACGTCGGCGTTGACGTCTGTCAACTTCGCGATGGTTGGACTGTCAATGTTAAAAATCACAACGTCGCAGGGTTCGTGAGGACTGGTCAACGTCCCGACCGCGATGTGAGATTCGTTCATCGATGACAAATTGATACGATGGGAGCCTTCGGTAACCTGGCGAACGTCTCCGCCACCGGTGGTTGCCGCGTAGACGTTTGTGCTGCCGTGGTTGTTCGCGGTGAAGAACACGGTTCTGCTGTCGCTGGACCACCGCAAGCTGCCAGTTCGTCGGTCGAAACTTCCCGATATTGCCCGGTGATTTGAACCGTCGATGTTCATTACGTACAGGTGGCCCGCGGTCCAGCTGTAGTCACCGTCGTCATAACCCGTGTATGCAACGAGCTGTCCGTCTGGCGAGACCACAGGGCTCCCGTCAGGCCCGGACCGGGTGGTCAGTTGGCGGATATCACCGGATTGAATGTTGACGGCGTATATGTCGGACTGACGGTACTGATACTCCCAGTCGTCAACACGCAGACTGGTGAAGACAATCTCGCTGCCGTCGGGTGTCCAGTTTGTCCCGCGATGGTTCCAGTCTCCACTTGTTACTTGCCGGGGTGTTCCGCCCGTGGCGGGCACTATGAAGATGTGACGAAAGCCGTCCGGCAGAAAACCTTGGCGATCTTGCCGATAGTCCAAACGATCGACGACGCGTGGCGGTGTGGTCCACTCGGCGCCCTTCGGCGGCGTGGGCATGTCGATGCTCCACGTGTCTCGATCGGGAACGGTCATCGTCAGTGCCAGCCAGTCACCGGCTGGTGACCACGAGACGGACCCCGGCGATTGCTCGACATGTGTTATCTGTGTCGTCGCTCCCTCATCGTCCATCCAGCGTACGAAAATCTGCGCGCCGCTCGGTTCTGCTTCTTGCGTGAACGCGATACGGGTCCCGTCCGGAGACCACCGCGCTCCGGAGCCCTCGGTGAGGAATCGGTTACGACTACCGTCCGCATTCATGATCCACAGTGCTGACGTCCAACTATCATCCATCTTGTTCACCCAACGACGGGTATAAATGATCTCGCTACCATCCGGTGAGATTTGCGGACTCGCAACTCTCTCCCAATCGAGATACATGTTGACGTTCAATCGGTCGTTCTGATTTTGTGCCGACAATTGCGTCGGGCCGAACAACGGTGCCGCGAGGAGCAGCATCAACCATGTGGGGTGTACACGCACTTTCAACATCGGACCTCCCAAGGGTACGGATCTCCTCCGAAAGTGCCGACCGGCTGACCTGGTCGCCAGGGGTAGTTAACTGCAAGGGGTCACGGAATCCGCGGAA
>JAZDDD010000346.1:0-6031 GCA_036679545.1 Gemmatimonadota bacterium
GGGCGTCTCAGCAGCGTTTTGGACACACGCTTGCGCGCCGGTCATGACCGTTTTGGCGTGTCGGGCCAAGTCTCGCTGCTATCGACCAAGTTGCTAGTGGAAGGTAAGGTGCCTGGAACGGCAGGAACGTTCCTGCTCGCGGGTCGAAGAACGTATGCCGACCAGGTCGTACGCGCGTTTAGCAATCAAGTGCTGCCGTATTATTTCGCGGACGGGCTGGGCCGCGTCACATTTCCGCTCCCGAACGGTGGAGTCATCTCCGCCTCCGGTTATTGGGGGCGTGACGTGCTCGATTGGGCATTCGTCCAAGCAACACCGGACCGAGACGGGATTGACCTCGAGGTCAATTGGGGCAACTCCGTAGCGACCGTTAACCTAGATCACACCATCGCGGGGAAACCCGTCGAGATCCACGCCAGCCGGTCAGGGTTCTCGACACGTGTTGGTTTGGTTCCGGACATCGCGAACATCACGAACGATGTACGTCTTTGGAACGCACGAGGAGCAATCCGGCTCACACCCGGATCGTCACATGACGTGCGAATGGGAGGAAGTGTCGAGGATTACGACATTCGGTATAACTTCGAAAGCAACGCGTTTGGTGCGAACTTCCTGGATCAGACATATCGTCCGCGCATTTGGGGCGCATTCGTCGACGATCAATGGGAGCCAAACTCGTGGCTCAAGTTACGTCCAGGGCTTCGACTGGAATCGGTACAGGGCGCAAACTTTACGTCTATCTCTCCTCGCATCAGTGCTAAGGCGTTCCTTTCGCGTGATCTTGCGCTCACGGCGTCCGCGGGTCGTTACTACCAAGCGCTTCACTCACTGCGTGACCACAACGTTCCGTGGTCGTTCCTCGATTTCTGGATCGGGGCGGATAGCGTAACCCCGGTCGCACGATCGGATCATTTAGTTTTGGGATTCGAGAAGTGGTTTGGTTCGGGCCTGTCTCTTACCGTGGAGGGATATCACAAGACATTCGACAACATCGTCAATCTTGCCTATGAGGACGACCTAAAGGTGCAGGGAGACGAGTTTTTTACAACGACCGGCGATGCGTGGGGTGCGGACGTGTTACTTCGAAAGTACGTCGGCCGATTTACTGGTTGGATTTCGTACAGTCTCAGCAAAGCAACGCGGCACGCACCAGACCAAACATTTGCACCGGCACACGACCGGAGACATTCTGCAAATATCGTTGTGACGAGCCGGGGTCCATTGGGGAGCGAGATGGGTGTGCGGTGGGGTTACGGTTCGCCACTCCCATTCACGCCATTCGTTGGGCAATGGCAGCATAGGACCTACAATCCGGCCACGCACTCGTTCATTGAAGCCAATGAAGAACCGGTTGCATCACCGCAGCTGAACACCAGCAGATTCCCATCGTACAGCCGCCTGGACATCAGCTTTCGTTGGGACACCGGTGCTTTTGGTGGCCGCCTTCGACCGTACCTCAACCTGATCAACATGTACAACAAAAAGAACGTGTTCTTTTACGTTTTCGATTTCACAAGTAGTCCGTCAACACGCCAAGCAGTGTCGCAACTTCCGTTGCTCCCAAGCTTTGGTGTGGAGTTTCAGTTCTGATGGGCCGCGCCGTCACGTCTCTGTCAATCGTGCTCTTCACCATGGGTTGTGAACTGGGCGAGATCAATATCCCACCCAGCGAACCAATCATCGTGGTCCAAGCAGTGATGCGCCCAGATCTTTCTCAGCAATGGGTCATTGTCGAACAAACGCTTACCGGCCGTATCCTGGACCAAGGTACGGCTGACGTAATCCCTGGCAGTAATCAACCACTGCAGGCTCCTATACAGGACGCGCGCGTATTCGTCTCCAACATCAACTTCCCATCCGACCCGTGCGGAACAGCCGTAACGTTTACGCAGTCGCCACCGACGGGGGAGAACCGCAAACCGGGAGTCTATTGGGGACCACCAAGCTGTCCTACGATGCGGGCGGGCGATACACTCGAGCTACGCGTGGAGGCGTTGGATTCAATTGTCATCGCCCGAACCGAGATTCCGGGCGTAAATGAGGCCATTCTAGAAACCGAACTTGGCTCCGTAACCAGTCCGATGACGACACTCGCGTTCAATCGGGATACGGACACGTTAAGGGCGCGAGTCGAATCCACTCACGGTCGGGCATTGCATGTCGAACTCTTCCAGAACCGATTGGTCGGGGTCGATTCCGCACGTGACATCAGTGGCGTCACCGCGTGGTTCTTTGTGGATTCAACGGAAATGACGCTGCCCGGGGACTTGGCAAACCTCTTTGAGCTAGACGCAGACTTCGCCGGTGGATCTACACCCGACCTCTTCATCGCCGGCATCGACTACACGGTGACGACTGCATTCATGGACCAAAACCTTTTCGACAACTTTCGGTCGGCGAACTTCCCCCTTTCGGGGCGGGGATACATCAATCGGATTTCCGGAGGGTTTGGGTTATTCGGCAGTCTGGTTTCACAGACCAACAAGCTGCGGGTTGTCGGGAACATCGACGATCCACGCGAGGGAACGTATCAACTCTCCGGCGTCGTCTCAGGGGTCGGCGTCAACGCAGAATTGGAGTTGTATGTGGGTCGACAATGGAGGCCGAATGATCCTCGCGATCCCTTGGGTGCTTTCATGCGGGGCACTTGGGTCGGTGGGGCAATAGATCGGAGTGTGGAGGGATGGTTTGAAGGGCCAAATGTAGATGTTTTCCTCAGCACCCCTCGGCCAAACGGCGAGTTTGACTTGTGGCATATTCGCGGGTCCTTGGGCGCCGGAAACACGGTGTCGGTGTTCGATCGCGAAAACCGACAGGTCGGCATGCTGGCGGTAGGGCGGTAGGGCGGGGGAATCACTCCCCAGGACACAGAGATGGAGAAGCTCAACACTCAACACTCAACGCTCAGCATTCAACACTCAACGCTCAGCATCAACATTCAACACGTAACGCCCAACGGCTGCCCCGATGAAAGTTGCGCGTTGATGCTGAAAGTTGAGTGTTGAATGCTGCGCGTTGAGTGTTGAGCTGGTCAAATCGCCACGCCGTCACGGGAACCGTAATTCTTCTATATTCCTATCAAGTTACAGCCAACATATCGACGAGCACACAAAATGTCCGGACATTCCAAGTGGTCCTCGATCAAGCGGAAAAAGGCGATTACTGATGCCAAACGCGGGGTCAAGTTCACAAAACTGATTCGAGAAATCACCGTCGCAGCTCGAACGGGGGGTGGGGACCCCGACGGGAACGCGCGGCTCCGAATCGCGATTGATGCCGCCCGGGCCCAGAACATGCCCGCGGACAACATGGAACGCGCGATAAAGAAGGGGACGGGCGAACTCGAGGGCGTCCACTACGAAGAAGCGGTTTACGAGGGATACGGGCCTGGCGGCGCGGCAATTATCGTGGCAGTTACCTCTGACAACTTAAATCGATCGGTGGCAGAGATCCGATTCATCTTCTCGCGTCATGGCGGCAACTTAGGAGCACCCAACTCGGTTGCATGGATGTTCCAACGACACGGGCAGATCTATCTGAATGCCGAAAAGTACGATGAAGAGACCACACTGGACGCTGCCTTAGAGGCAGGAGCTGAAGATATGTCCGTCGATGGAGGACAGCACGTCATCACCACGAAGGACACCAAACTTCACGAAGTGAGTGCGGCGTTGCGTCAAGCGGGCCTTACGCCAGATGAAGCTGAGATTGCGATGGTCCCAACCAATACGATCCAGGTGACGGGAAACGACGCCGAGAAACTTCTCAAATTGATGGACGCACTGGAAGACAACGACGACGTCTCCAAAGTATTCAGCAATTTCGACATCGACGCGGAGACGTTGGCGGCGCACGAGTGACCCAACGTGTCTTGGGTGTCGATCCTGGCACCGCTGTCACCGGTTACGGCGTGCTCGATCACGCCAACGGAGACGCGAGTCGCTTGATCGAATGCGGCGTCATCCGAACAAACCCACGACAGGCCCTCTGGATTCGCCTTCATCAGATACACGAGGGCCTAACGCAGGTAATCGAACGCCTCGAGCCTACGACTCTCGCCATAGAAAGCCTTTTTTATGGCAAAAATGTCAGGACCACGGTGTCACTGGGCCATGCGAGGGGTGCGATTCTCGTTGCCGCAGCACAGGCCGGCTTAGACGTGGCCGAATTTCCGCCAGCCACGGTAAAGAAGACCATTGTGGGAACCGGTGCCGCCGACAAAACACAGGTCGCGTATATGGTTCAACAACTATTGCGATTGCGTACGGCACCCGAGCCGCATGACGCTGCTGACGGTATTGCCATCGCATTGACTTACTTGCTAACCAAAGGCTAAGGATCAACCATGTTCGCAATGGTGCGAGGAGTTTTACTCGCAAAATCCGGCGACCTCGTCTCCGTGCTGACGGCGGGCGGTGTTGGGTATGAGTTGGCGGTACCGGTGGGTGTACTGGAACGGTTGCCCGCTATCGGCCAAGAAACCCAACTTCACACGGTCCTTGTCGTACGAGAGGACGCTTGGTCGCTTTTTGGATTCTTAGAAAACAACGAACGACTCGTTTTTCAACGACTCCTGCAAGCCAGCGGCGTCGGTCCTCGTCTGGCCTTAGCACTTATCTCAACTTTGGGCAGTGAACGTGTCATTCGGGCGCTGCAACAAGAAGACCTCGCCGCCCTATGCACCGTACCTGGTGTTGGTAAGAAAAAGGCAGAACGGATGGTACTGGAACTTCGGGACCGCATCCGCGACCTTGAGATAACGGGAGAGGATGCAGGCGGTGCTGGACCGGTTGGCGAACAAGCAATCACGGCACTGGTGAACCTCGGTTACAACCAGCAGCAGGCCGACACCGCCGTGCGGAAGATCCTCGCATCAAACGCCACGGTCGAAACGGGAACGTTATTGCGAGAAGCCCTTCAACAGATGACGACGCGCACATGAACACCGCCGAATGGAACTGTACAAAATGCGCAGTCACAAACCGAAAGCTCGTGTTACCCACGAGTAACCGCGAGGGTGATCGGTGCGTCACCTGTCGTACCCATCACATCATCGAACGTGACACACGTCCAGTACGATGGCTGGCCAAAGCGGGCAAACTGTGAGTCGAGCCGAGATAACGACCCCCGACATTCTTCCGGACGAGAGCACCACCGAAATAACACTCAGACCTTCTCGGCTCGAGGAGTTTGTCGGGCAAGAACATGTTAAGGAAAGCCTTCAAATCGCAATTGACGCGGCCAAACAACGAGGTGAGCCCCTCGATCACACGCTGTTTGTCGGACCACCTGGTTTGGGCAAGACAACACTGGCAATGCTCGTGGCTCGCGAGATGGGTGTCAACGCTCGCACAACAAGTGGACCGGTCATTGAAAAAGCCGGTGACCTGGTCGGCTTGCTGACAGGTCTCAAGAAAAACGACCTGTTGTTCATCGACGAGATACACAGACTCCGCCCAGCCCTCGAAGAGTTCCTGTATCCTGCGATGGAAGATTTCCGTGTGGACGTGCGGATCTCAGACGGCCCGAAAGCACAAACCGTCCCACTCAAGCTGGAACCATTCACGTTGGTTGGGGCATCGACACGATATGGCATGCTCACCCCACCCATGCGTGCACGATTCGGGTTGGTTGAACGTCTGAACTATTACCCTGCAACAGAACTCCATCAAATAGTCGTACGTTCCGCACGCATCCTTAACGTCGAAGTGGAAGACGACGGAGCGGCGGAAATCGCCAAGCGGAGCCGTGGAACACCGCGAGTGGCCAACCGACTTCTGAGACGCGTTCGCGACTTTGCACAGGTACGCGCCGACGGCATCATTACCAAGAAGGTGGCGCGAGATGCATTGGCGCGTCTCAACGTCGATGAGTTTGGCTTAGACGAAATGGACCGGCGCGTATTGCGAACCATCATCGACAAATTTGGCGGGCAGCCGGTAGGGTTGAACGCGATAGCCGTCGCCGTAGGGGAAGATCCCGGCACCCTCGAGGAAGTGTACGAACCCTTTCTCATTCAACACGGGTTCCT
>JAZDDD010000347.1:0-3554 GCA_036679545.1 Gemmatimonadota bacterium
TATCGGGTAAAATTGGACCATGGACTGTAGCGGCACTCGGCGCGCGGTCGGACGCGGCGGCCGGAACCAACCGGAGTATGTATAGCCTGGGTCGACTGCAACGGGACCTGGGTCTCTCGAACATGGCCGTCACCGTTGCCAACCGGTCGCTCAGCGGCGATCAACAGGGTTCAGCCGGGCTGGATGCCACGCTGTTTTTTACCAAGACATTTGGATTCACCGGCCAAGTCGTTCGGAGCTGGGGACCGAACACACCGACAGGTACGTGGGCGTATTTCCTCAGACCATCATACGACACCCCGACGGCGCACTTTCATGTTCGGTACACACATCTCGGTGACCGGTTTGCCGACAATGTAAACGCCATCGGGTTTGTGCGCGATGACGACCGTCGCGAACTCGATGCCGCAGTGGAAAAAACGTTTTGGATACGTCGGTTCATTTACTGGAGTCAACGCGGAACATTGCGCAGCTGGCAAATTGACGAATCGATCGACGTGGAATTTCGGAATCGGCTCAGTCTCCGCGTAGCACATCGCGAAGAATTCAAACGTTTCGAGGACGATTTCAGAAATCGGCAGACTTCGTTCGGCCTGGGATACAATACGCGGGAGTTTCAGTCGGTCAGCGGGAGGATCACGATTGGCCGCAACTTTGACGCAGACTTCGTGCTAGTCACGGCAGGAGGCGGATACAAAATTACAAAAGACTTGTCGGTCGAGATGGATCTCCAACGACTCGCACTCGACCCGGATCCCGACGGCGAGTCGACGTGGATCCCCGTCATACGAGCCAACCAGTTCTTCACGCGAGATCTCTTTGTACGTGTGTTCTTTCAGACGAACTCGGCCATCGATCGGCGAAACGTGCAGGCCGTGTTCGTTTACCGTTACCGGCCACCGTTCGGTACCGTGCAGGTTGCCTTCCAACGCGGCACGGCCGAGTTCGGCCAGCGGTCTGATCAGGGCAACACGTTGTTCGTCAAGGCCACCGCGGTGTTCTGACACGCCCGGCGGCCTACGTGTCCTCTTCAATGACGCCGCACTGCGCCTATGAGGAATAGAATCTCATCCTGCGCACTGCATGATTTGCCATGGCGAATCCGACTGAGTCATAAAATTTGGTTGCCGGTTCATTGTTTTGATTGACCCTTAAGTTTATTTCAAGCGCATTCTTCTCTTCGGCGAAACCAACGACGTGTTTGACGAGTGCGGATCCGACCTGTTGTCTCCGCTCAGCTTCACAGACAAACAACTCAGTTATCTCAATCGATGGGCGTTCGTAGCAAAACGAATTGTACAATTGTAAACACGTGAAACCAACGAGTTCGTTCGACCACTCGGCCACAAAGACAATCTCACTGGCGGATTCCCTCAAAGAACGTTTAACCGCATCAACATTCGTGTTTACATGTTCTGCGCCGTTGTACTGTCGGTTAAGTCGCGCAAGCACCGCTGCATCTGAATCGGCGGCTCTCCGAATCGTGATAGATCGCCTTAGCGCGGCCACAATCGACGCTCTCCCTCCACCCCCACTAAAATCGCCAACCAAACTTCAACACACCTAATTCCCACCCGAATCGGTCGTCCCCATGATCTTCAGCGGGTGGTGGTGCCGCAAGGAGGACAAACGAAATCGGTTCGAACGTGAGGAACACCGTGCCCCTGCTCGGGAACACCCTGATTCCGGGAGCCACCCGAAACGTGAGACCATCGCGGCCATCGTCTTCAAAGGCGTGTTGGTATCCGACTTGGGCGGCCGGTACGAACTCGACCGTGTTTCGTCGGGTCGCCGAGCCGCCAATGGCCCACGGCAGCTCAATCCCCGCAAGGAACCTCGTACTGATGGAGGCGCTTCGGGCAAATATCTCGCCGGATTCAATAGACGCACCAAGAGTGAGCCCTAGCGCCGGGGGCCCGCCGGGTTTTGCGCGCCCGAACTGCACGCCTCCATCGATCTGAAATAACGGCCGGTCCGCAAACCCCTCGGTGCCAGTGATGAGAAACCCAATACGGGAATCGATTCTAAACAAAAGGCCACCGCCGGAGTCACCGGTTGACTGGGCGTTTGCGTTCATTACACAGAAACCGAGCATTGCCACGACGCACACGGCCCGCTTCATATCTGTATCGCCAGCGAAATGTTCGGAATAAAACTCACTCGGCTTCCGGCACTGCTTCGCGTCCCGAAGCCCAGGTCCTCGAAGATAAAGTTGAAGATCGACACATCGATTAGTACATGGCGCCCCAACGCATGTTTGATACCCGGTCCGATGTTCGGCGCGAAGCGTGGGATAACCTGATTGTCGTCGCCAGGAGTGGTGTCACCGAGTACCATGCCGAGCCCCGTACCCCAGTAGATCGTCCACGCTGGAGCCAGGCGGTATCCAAACACCCAACCGGCGTGTATGTAAATAATATCAAGACGGCCAACATCGGCGTGGTCGGTGAGACAGGCCTCCCACCCGGCACGAAAGCCAAGCTGGAATCGCTCGGCACCAGCGAAGGATTGAAACCGATGGCCCACACGCGCCCCCCACCACGTACACGATGCTATTTCCGATCGGCTTTGGAATCCAGCCTGGCCAATCACCGGACCGAACTCAAACGCGCCGCCGCGTAACAGATCATCCTGGGCCCGGAGATCTCGACCAAAGAAGAGAGCCGCACACAACGCCAGGATAGTGAATCGACCTCCACACCTGCCAAACCTCGAAGATCGGCATGGAGGGAACTGAGCCCAGTAGGCTCGTAAAGACAGTTTCGGCAATGCTTGTCCCCATCAGTTCAGAGGGAGTGCACCTTCATTCTTTCCGAAGTATGTCTAAGGCTGTTGGTTGCGTCTACCCGGTTGGATGAGATTTCGAGTACAGCCAAGCCCAGGACCAAGTCAAAGTCGGCCCCGGGGAGAGGCCGACTCCGTCAATCCAACCTCACACGGTTGCCACGGATTGCATGGCACTTATCGCTTCCACGGCCTCATCCGTCGTCCAAACCGCGTTGGCAATAAACCGGAAGTTGACCAACGCCGCTTCGTAGCCGTCCCCTTCTTCCAGGATGGCGGCGGCGGTGGCGTCCTTGACAACCGCAACCTCGAATCCCTGCTCCAGCAACTCACGCATGTGAGATTCCGTGCACAAGTTCGCTGACATGCCCGCGAGGATGACCTTGTCGATGCCTCGCTTGCGCAGCTGCAGGACCGTGTCGTTTGATTCAGGGCCGAACACCTTGTGTGGGCTCGCTACGATTGTCTTCCCATCCTGAATGAATGGCTTGTAACGCTCGAGCCAATCCGGACCGGAGCCCTCGAACTCTTCCAGGTTCAACGGATCCTTGCGATCAAACATGCTGATATCATGCATCAGCTTTTCAAGTGCGCCCTCAAAGCGCCACTCGTGGTCGTGCGGATAGTAATAATGTGGCGAGACAACCACGGGCATATCGACGTCCTTGGCGGCGCGGAACAGCCGTTCGATGTTCTCGACCGTGTTGTTCTCCGTTACGCTCTTGCCTACAACGCCCCATGCAACACCATTTGGGCTGAGGAAATCGTTT
>JAZDDD010000348.1:0-2874 GCA_036679545.1 Gemmatimonadota bacterium
GTTCGCAACCCAGAGATACGCCATGGCAGTGAACGCTATGCGAGATCCGTCCGGTGATGGCACGGCATCACGGATTTGACGCACGACAAACGTGGCGCTGTCGTTCACTTCGTAGTCGAAATCAACGAGCGGACCAACGTCTAAATCAAACTCCACATGGAAAGGAATCTCTGTGGCATCTCCACCCTCCACGGGAATACTCCACATCTTTCCGCCATAGGACGCAATGACGTGTCTCGAATCCGGTGTGAACGACATCCCTGGCAACAAGTCCAGCGTGGCCCGTGATTCCTGATCGTCGTGTTGGACAGGATACGCAAGCCAGCGCTCGTCACCGCCCCGGAGGTCCCTCAGCATCAGACCAGTTCCATCTTCGTGGCGTGTTCCGTAGACCAACCACCGACCATCTGGCGACAACGTTGGGCGAATCCCCGCGCCGAAACGGGACGTTCTGGAGAACACCTTCCCGGTGTTTCGATCGTAAACCGCGAGTTGGTTTTGCGCGCCCTGCGCGTTGTAGTTCCAATCCCGATCACTGGTGCGGCGAGAGAACCAAATGAACCGCCCATCAGCGCCGAACGCAGCCCCTAAACTCTTTCGGTTGTCATCCTCGTCGAAGAGTTTTGTCCCGGAACCGCCCTCGACGTGATATAGATGGAGTGCGGGTAGCTTGCGTCCGCGAAAGTCACCGACCGACGCAACCACGTAGTCGCCCTCCGGCGCCCATTCAGGGGACTCGGCTCGATTGGATTTCCCTTTCGTGATCTGGGTCGTATCGGACCCGTCCAGCGACATAACCCAGATGTTCTGCCCGCCGTCACGATCTGATGTAAAGACAACCCGATCACCATCCGGTGAGAACCGTGGCTGAGCATCGAATGCCATCCCTGACGTCAGCTGCGTTGCCTCCCCACCTCCAATGGGCAGCGTGAAGAGATCACCCATGTAGTCAAAGACAATCGTCGATCCGTCCGGACTGACATCCAACGACATCCACGACCCTTCCGTCATGTCATAGTGAACCGTCCGAGCCGCCTCCAGTGGAAGCGACGCCTCACTCCCGTCATCCACATCATCAGCCTGCCAAGCAAACCCACCACGTGCCACAGCTGCCATACCAAACGCAGTGACGGCGACAATTCTAAGGAAGGACTTCATCTAGATTCCCATCAATGAACAATGAACGTTGAACGTTAACCGTTGATGCTGAGCGTTGAGCGTTGAGTGTTGAATGTTGAATGTTGAGTTTTTACCTAGCTCGTTCCATATCCAACTCCGCAATGTTTACGTCCGCTCGTTCGTCTCCAAGCAAGTGTTTCGCGAAATACTCCGCACGCAACCAATACCAATAGTTACGCATGTCACCGTAACCGTGCCGTTGACCCGGGAACATAAAGAAATCGAATCTCTTGTTTGCTCGGATTAACGCTTCCGCCATGCGCATCGTCCCTGCCGGATGTACGTTGTTATCGACATCGCCCGTGGTCAGCAGCAAGTGTCCCTTGAGGTTGCGTGCGAGGTCCGCGTTCTTGTCAATGTCGTATTCAAAACTGACCTCGCCATCGTCATCCACGACTTCTTTGATACCGTGGTGTTTTTCGGACCAGTTTTGGTTGTAAACGTCGTTGTTGTGATTACCAGAAGATGATACGGCAACCTTAAAGAAATCAGGATACACCAGCATGGCGGCCGTGGACATAAAACCACCGCCTGAGTGTCCGTAGATGCCCACTTCGTCGATGTCGATGAAATCGTGGCGGTCTGCCAACTGTTCGATGGCTGTTTTCTTATCGGCCAGACCGTAGTCTCGAAGATTTCCGTAGCCATAGTTGTGGTACCACTTTGAGCGATCCGGGTGACCGCCCCGGTTGCCAATGGTCACGACAATCATACCGAACTGCGCTAAACCAACTTCGTACGGGTTCTGTGAAAAAAACTTGGACACGGACTCCGTTTGTGGGCCCGGATACACATACGCGACGATGGGATAGGTCTTCGTCGAGTCGAAATCAAACGGCTTGTACATGACGCCGTAGAGATCCGTTACGCCGTCAGCGGCCTTAACGGTGTATGGCTCAGGAAACCGGTAACCTGCGTCCAGCAAACTCGAAAAGTCCGCTTCTTCGAGGTCCACGATGCGTTGACCTGACGCATCGAACACTGCTGACGTTGGGATGGTGTTGACACGCGAATAACTGTCCACGAAAAACTGGTTCGACTCGCTCATCTCCGATCGGTGGTCAAAATTCTCCGGATTGAGCAGCGTGAGACCTGACCCATCGACGTTTATCCGATACACGTGCATGTAATACGGGTCTTCTCCCGCTTCCCGCCCGTTCATATCCACGATCGTCATCTACGCCGAGGATACCGTCCACATGCCAGGGCCCTTCCGTGAGACGTCTCTTCATCGTGCCGTCAGATCCGTACAGGTATAGATGCGCCCAGCCATCCTGTTCGGACCACCAGACAAGATCGCCATTTGCCAGACGGTGTGGTGTTTGGTGTTCGATGTAGGTATTTAATCGCTCCTCAACGACCACACGTACCGCGCCGGTGTTCGGATCGGCAACCATGAGATCGACTCGATGCTGATCGCGACTACGACGCCAGAAATACAATTCGTTTGGATTGTCAGATAGCCATTTACGGCGTGGGGGTTTGTCCGAACTTCCTTGATTGCCAAAGCCACCACTACCGGGCTCGTTGAAGATCCCCATGCGCTGATCTTTCCAAGCGTCGTCATTCACCGGCACCATATTCCGATCTTGCATGTCGTATACGAGCATTTCAGTTTGGGAGACGCTGTCTTCTCCGGCCATTTCGTATTTGTAAGTTTCGAGCTTAGGCCGCCCGTCCGTTATGTGGTGAATC
>JAZDDD010000349.1:0-13523 GCA_036679545.1 Gemmatimonadota bacterium
GGCACCATCGATGCCGTAGGAGTCGATGTCACTGCCGTGGCAGTCGGGGATCGAGTACTGATCAATCCGGGGATCTCCTGCTATAACTGCACTCAGTGTCA
The DNA here is from genome assembly GCA_036679545.1 of Gemmatimonadota bacterium. Lineage (GTDB taxonomy): Bacteria > Gemmatimonadota > Gemmatimonadetes > Gemmatimonadales > GWC2-71-9 > JAZDDC01. Next base: position 102 of record JAZDDD010000349.1, read on the forward strand.
TGCCGGCGAGCACTCACTCTGCACAACGTATCGGGTACTCGGCGAGCATGTTCCCGGTACGTTGTGCGAACAAGTCGTGGTCCCGGAACCGAACGTCGCCCGTATACCGGATTTGGCCAACCGAAGTGAGCCATTGTCGTGGGAGGAAGCGGCCGCTTTCTCGCTTGCCACCTTGACCGCTTGGCGAATGCTCGTCACGAAGGCCGAGGTGAAGCCGGGTGACACGGTGTTGATTTGGGGAATCGGGGGCGGAGTCGCACAAGCAGCACTCCACATTGCGAAGCTCGCCGGCGCATTTGTCATCGTCACATCATCCAGCGAAGAGAAACTCGCCGCAGCCGAAGAGGCCGGTGCTGACGCATTGTTGAACCATGCCAAGGTCGATGTCGCCAAAGAAGCACGTCGTCTCACGAAGAAACGAGGCGTAGACGTTGTGGTCGAGACCGTCGGTGAAGCGACGTGGGAACATTCGTTGCGCGCATTGGGAAAGGCGGGCCGCCTTGTCACGTGCGGCGGCACGACGGGTCCGATGGTTGTTACAGACGTACGTCGTTTATTCTGGAATCAGTATAAGATCATGGGTTCTACGATGGGTTCGGCCGACGAGTTCCGTAAAATCGTTGCCGTATTGGGACAGGGAAAACTCCGACCAACGATTGACTCTGTGTTTCCGCTCGACAAGGGAAGAGACGCATTTCAACGGTTGCGCAGCGGGGAACAGGCGGGGAAGGTCGTGGTGCGGATTCGCTAGCGACCCATATTGTTTAGGGGCATGTTGACCAAAATCGATTTGTTTTGCCACAAGCACACAGAGTAAGATAGAGGTCACAGAGGAAAGCTTTTCATCGCGGAATTTCGAAACTCATCAAACCCTCTGTGCCCTTTATCTTTCTCTGTGCGCTCTGTGGCAAATGACTTTAGGGCTTGCGAGATCAGGACGACCGGCAAAGTATTGAACGCGATACAAGGGAGATTTCATGAACGGCCCAAACATGTGGGACCCGGTACCAGCTGTCCCACCGGTGCAACCACCGGAAACAAAACCAGACCCGCGTTGGTCCAGTATCCCGGACCAACCTGCCGATACTACAGACAGTCCAGCCACGAGCGGTGCGTCGAGCCCGAAGGCCCGCGATCCTGGCGCGGCGGCGGTTCAAACACCTAAGCGGCGCACGGCGAAGAAGTCGCCGGCTCGCAAGAAGGCCGTCAAGCGAAAGCCGGCCACGAAAAGGGCCACGGCGAAAAAGGCAACGAGAAAAACCGCGGCAAAAACCAAAGCCAAATCCAGAAAGAAGGCTAGCGTGAAACGCAAAGTGGCAAAGCAGGTTCGTCGTGCGAAGAAAAAGGCGGTTCGTGGCGTGAAGAAAGCCAAGAAGGCCGCGAAACGCACACTTGCACGCACGAAAAAGGCCGCATCGAAGAAAGCGGGTACCGCCAAGCGTGCGGCCGCGAAGAAAATCAAGAGTGTAAAACGTAAAGCGGCAAAGAAAATGGCCAAGGGGAAAAAGGCGGCGGCGCGCAAGGTCCGGACGGTCAAAAAGAAGGCCAGGAAGAGCGCCAAGCGTGGAAAGAAGACACTCGCACGAAAAGCGTCGAGTGCTAAGCAGGCTGCCAAACGCGGTTTGAAACGAGCGGCTCGCTCGGTCAAACGTCGATTAAAGAAGAAATAGTTGGGCTTGCGGCGAAGCTACATCACGTGGCTTCGCCGGCATCTTCCTATACTCATCCTCATACCTCACGAGATGTCGTCCATGCGGCGGTTGGTTTTCCTGAGCCTCACAACGCTCGGCTTGATGTCCTGCAACCCGGGCGAGGGGAAAATCGCCTACGTCGGCGCCAACCTGTGGGATGGCACAGGCGCCCGTGCCATATCAAACGCGGTCATCATCGTTGCAGACGGTCGGATCGAGGCTGCCGGTTCGGCCGAAATGGTCCCGGTGCCACGTGGCGCGACCATCGAACAGGTAGACGGGAAGTGGATCATACCCGGTCTGATCGATGCACACGGGCACACCAAGAGGTGGATGCTCAGCCATTTTCTGAGACATGGAGTGACATCGGTTCGAGACGCTGGCGGCGACGCCGACAGCATTTACGCGTTACGCGATGCCATCGCGAGTGGTTCCATCCTCGGGCCTCGTCTGTATGTTGCCGGTGCGCCGGTCAACGCAACACCGACATCATCGGCCATAGACGAAGGCGTGCGCACGCCCGTTGAGGCACGTCGAGCTGTTGGGAACCGACGATTGCGCAACGCGTCGCTTGTTATGCTGTCACCGCGGATTCATGAAGACGTGTATCGCGCAATCATGGACGAAGCCAGCGCGCTCAATCTTCCGGTGGCCGCTCATCTTGGACGACTTGACGCGGTCATCGCCGCACAGGGCGGACTGCGGTCGATCGAACACCTGAGTGGGATTGTCGAAGCTTCATCCGCAAACTCGTCTGTCCTACGCAACGCCCACGATGATTTCACAAATGGCTGGGTGAGTTTTTTATCGGGTTGGGCGGCACTCGACTCGACGCGGCTGGAAAACACGGCGAGGCGTTTGGTCGCAACCGAAGTCACCATCGTGCCAACGCTGGTTCACCAGCAGGCGTACGAACGTCTCCGGGATGGTTCGAGTCGGGTCCTTGGACTCACACCGGAGATCGTCAATGATCTCAATCCCCCAAACCATTTTCGTCAGTCATCGATCACAACGGCCGTCATTCGAGAGTTACGCCGAGGATTCCCAAGGCAACAGCTCTTTGTGCGTCGTTTCAAAGCAAACGGCGGGTTCGTTGCCGCGGGCAGCGGCACGCCGTCTCCGTACTTGTTACCCGGCAAGAGTCTCCATGACGAGTTGGCATTGCTCGTTGCCGCCGGGTTCACACCGGAGGAAGCCCTGCTCGCTGCCACCATGGAAGGCGCCCGGTTGCTCCAGGCTGACTCCATCGGCGTGATTCAATCCGGCGCCGTGGCCGATTTTCTCATCCTCGACCAAAACCCGCTCTCGGACATCGCTAATATCGCCACTATCAATCGAGTGGTTTTCAAGGGAATCGCTTACTCCCCCAACGACTTACGCTGATTACAAAACTGCAATCTGTGTCTGGCGAACAGGAATAAAACTCGTCATGCACTAGCGATCACGCCGTTATTCCTTCATTATTCTTATGCACCGTTGATGGTTTCCGGGTCGGAAGGATAGACCCTCGCAAACTGGGGCGGGCCGGCCAATCCATTGCGTTTGCTGCGCCCCACTGGACCCACCATATGGCAGTTTCGCCAACGCAGTTAAACCGCGCGCTTGACGGCGTTGCGGAATTCTTCCAGTCTCGGCAAACGCGGGCTGGCGTAGTAGCACGTCGTCTTTTTGGAGCTGCGACGAGTGAGGACGACAATCTCGTCGCGCAATTGATCAGCGAGCGACGGCGCCGGACAAGCATGGATGGTGGTATTGATGGTTGGGTGTCCGCCACAACCTGGGGCGCCTGGGAACTGCTGCAGTTGGGGTGTCCATCTGATCACACGGGCCTCAGCCGGATGGTCGGCTACATCCTCGCGCGACAAGATGCACCCGGCCGTTTCGGTGAAGGTTGCAGCGAGGCGCGCCATAGCGTGGGATATTGTAACCACTTTATCGGCGGGTTCTTCTCACTGGGGTCCAAAGACGAACGTGTTGCACCTCTGGTGTTCCCTTCGGGTGCTGTGATTACCAAGGAGGGGGACGCGCGGTTTGCAGGAAGCTGCTTTGCACTGCGGACAGTCCTGCAAGCCCGGCATGAACGCCGTGAAGCGGTCGCAAGACACGTGGCAAGCCTCATCTATCTCGCCGAACGTTGGGAGCAACACGAATACGCCGTACATCCAGATGTGGCGTTCACGGCGTTGGCTGCCTTGGCCGTCGCGCCGTTGGGCCAACGCCAACATGCGGAACGCATCGCGGGACGTTTGGTCGCACTGCAACAACCGGACGGTGTCTGGGAAAACGCATCTCTTTACCATGCGGTCGATGCCTTGCTTACGACACAGATGCCAATTGCTCGTGACGCCATTTTCAAAGCAACAAGTCGAATACTCGACGATCAAAGACCAGACGGTTCATTCGATGAACACGGGAACGAGGAAGTTGCGTTGATCGCGCTCCGCGCCATCCGATCCATGGGCGCCCGAAGAGCAAAACCCCGCCCGCCGCGACTCTCCCCCGCGACCATGTCTCTTCGCAGTCGTTGATCGCACTTGTATCGAACACACTTGCACTTTCAACAGTGCGAGCGTAGCTGTGTCGCAACCCAGTCATGAATCCACTCCACCAACCACGTCGCGCATGATCCTGATACACGCAGATGAAAGTTGTCTCGGGAATCAGAACAGCACGCCGAGTCGCGGCGGCGCAGCGGCGTTCGTCGAGATCCTAAGCGACAACCAGATCGACCGACAAGATTTACGGTTGTCGTCACCCGACACGACCAATAATCGCATGGCGCTCATCGGAGCAACGGAGGTTATCGCGCTCCTTGCCAATCAACATCCGGCGGAACCCATCATTTACTATTCGGATTCGCAGTACCTCGTCAAAGGTATGAACGAGTGGATCCATTCATGGAAAGCAAAGGGCTGGCGGAGACGGGGTGGCGATATCGAGAACCTGCAGCTCTGGAAAACACTCGATCGCACGGCGGGAAAACATGATGTAACTTTTCGATGGGTTCGAGGGCACGACGGGAACGCCAAAAACGAGTACGCGGATCACATCGCCGTTCAGTCGGCTGAGGATCAAACGGCAAGCACGGGACTCGAATCTTCCGGCTGGTCCAAATGGTTGGGAGATCAACAACAGCGAGGACACTTTGGGGATTACGATGCCGATGCTCACTTCCGCGAAGTCACCGCCACGCCCACACGGAGATAACGTGTTCAAGGACGGTGTCGGAACAAACACGCATCCGCTGAATGTGCTGCCTCCGGGCGACGAAACGGATATCAATCGCATTCCGCTTTACGAGGTTTACATGCGCATGGCCGAAGAACTGGCCAAGCGGTCCACGTGCAAACGACTCCAAGTGGGTACCGTCATCACCGATGCGTTGTTAGAAAACGTCGTCGCCATCGGGTACAACGGGAATGCAAAGGGTCTTCCGAATCGTTGCGACTCATCAGTACCCGGGCATTGTGGCTGCATACACTCTGAGGTCAACGCCCTGGTGAAAGCACCCGGCTCCATCAAGGACAAAGTTGCGTTCTTGAGTAGCAGTCCTTGCGTCATGTGTGCCAAGCTCATCATCAACTCTGGCGTAACCCACGTCTTTTATCGAGAACTTTATCGGGACCCATCGGGAATCGAACTGCTGGGTAAGGCTGGGATTGAACCGGTCGAATACAACCGATGGCGTGATGCCTGGAGATAACACGATGGAGGAAGTCGAAAAGTTGTTCCGCCACCTCGTGCGTGTCCTCTCCGAAGGCGAACGGGACCGTTCGCGTGAGCCAATCGAAATCGCGGAGATATACCAGAGCATCCTACCCTATCGACGTTTTCGAGGGGTCCTACAAATCGAGTCCAACCAAGATTACGAAATGACCCTGTTGCGCCTGCTCTCCGGAGAGGGCGGCTTGGCCTCGGTGGATCCCGTCGAGGCCCAGGACGCACTTAGCAAAGAGGCTAACGCGGTGAATCCGAACCCGGGAGCGTTCCGGGAATATGCGGCCGCAAAAGTGTATCTGAATATCAATGCGATCCAGTCGTTTACCGACAATGCCGATCCGTACGCTCCACCTTCACCGATACAAGAGCGGGTCGAACCCATACAACCGGAGCCGAGTTCCTCTTTCGAACCCCCCGTTCAAGATGCAACCCCGGAAATTCAACAACAACCGTCTTCCACCACACAACCGACTCGTCCAGTGACGCTTCCGTTCGTGCCCGAACCCCCGGCGACCGTCTCACCTCCCCCGGGACTCGAGCGTGGGCCGGTTTTTACGGGTGGCGAGGTACGTACATCGACCTGTCCGTCCTGTGATCGCGGATTGCCCGCGCGCCGCAAAGTAAAGTTTTGTCCCTATTGCGGTATGGATGTGAGCAAACGTACGTGTCGCTCTTGTGGTGCGGACGTCGGAGTTGATTGGGAATTTTGCGTCGAGTGCGGTACCAACGCGTCGGCATGACAAGAAAGATATCGGTCCACGTCATTGGGGGGGACGGCATCGGCCCGGAAGTAACGGACGCCGCCGTGTCCGTGGTCGAGTCCGCACTTCGACACGAAACCACACCCGCCACCATCGAATGGACACACACTCCATTTGGCGCGGACCACTATCTGGCAACCGGCGAGACACTCCCCGAGGAAGGCTTTGAGGCCCTCCGCGACAACGCGGACGCCATCTTCGTGGGCGCGCTTGGCGACCCCCGGGTACCCGGCAACGAGCACGCACGCGACATCCTGTTGGGGCTCAGATTCAAGCTCGATCTTTACATCAATTTCCGCCCCTGCACATTGCTGAGCCCCAAGCTCTGTCCGTTGAAAAATCACGAGGACGGAACCGCGTGGGACATCGACATGACCATCTTCCGCGAAAACACGGAGGGCAGTTACCTCGGCCGCGGATCGTCGAGCCACGTGGGAACTGATCGGGAAGAACAGATCGTCGAAGAAGTACACACCGCGCCAAAAGTCGAGCGACTCTTACGGGCAGCGTTCGAATGGGCGCATGCACACGGGAAACGACGGGTCACCGTCAGCGACAAGTCGAATGCCATCGCCGGTCACCGGTTGTGGCGGCGTTTGGCCGACAAAATCGCCCACGAGTACGACGGTATCGAATTGGAATATTTCTACGTCGATGCACTTGCAATGGAGATGGTCAGGAGCCCCGACCGGTTCGATGTCATTGCCACCAACAACTTGTTCGGGGATATCTTATCAGATCTTGGCTCACAACTCGTTGGTGGACTTGGAGTTGCAGCAAGCGCGAATCTGCACCCCGACAAACCAGGTCTGTTCGAGCCGGTACATGGCTCCGCCCCATCGTTGGTAGGTACCGGCCAGGCAAACCCTTTGGCGGCCGTGGCAACCGCCGCGCTGATGCTTGATCAGCTTGGTCTCACACGCGCGGCCAGCGCGACGAACCACGCAGTTTCGGCATCGATCGATGCCGGCGTAACGACACCGGACCTCGGCGGTACAGCCTCCACCGACGAAGTGACCCGTTTTCTGTGCGACGCCGCATCATAAAACCCCTGCATCGTTACCTTGATAACCCCGCGTTTGACGCATTACGATTTCAGGAGTGGAGATGAAGACACAGGGTAGAGACAAGGATGTTGTATTCCTATCCGGCACACGGACCGGTTTCGGCACATTCGGCGGGACCTTGAAGGACATATCGGCCACCCAGCTTGGGACCATTGCCGCAAAACATGCAGTCGAGCGTTCCGGTGTTCCCAACGACAAATTCGACCACGTCGTTTTCGGTAACGCGCAGCAGACGTCGGCCGACGCCATTTATCTGGCGCGCCACGTTTGTCTTCAGTCGGGGTTGGCAATCGAAACACCCGCTGTGACGGTCAACCGGCTGTGTGGATCCGGTTTCGAGTCAATCATCCAAGGTGCGCAACAGATTTTGCTGGACGAGTCCAACGTGGTGCTCGCTGGTGGCGCGGAATCGATGAGCCAAGCACCTCACGTGGTTCGCGGCGCTCGTTGGGGAATTCGATTGGGACCGACATCAAAATTTGAGGACTCACTTTGGGAGGCTTTGACCGACCCTCAGTGCGGTTTCTCCATGGCGGAGACGGCTGAAAACCTTGCGGAGAAGTATCAACTCAACCGCACGGAGGTGGACGAGGTAGCGGTTCGCAGTCAGCAGCGCTCAGCGCAAGCTTGGAAGGACGGTGTGTTCTCCAGCGAAGTCGTGCCGGTGCCAATCAAAAACAGGAAGACCAAGGAGATGCAGGACTGGGCCGCCGACGAGCACATTCGTGCCAATACGACGTTGGAGATCTTGGCGTCCCTGCGACCGTATTTCAAAAAAGACGGTCTTGTCACCGCGGGGAACGCATCGGGTATCTGCGATGGCGCAGCGGCAACCGTCCTCGCTGGCGAGGACTTTGCGCAGGCCAACGGTCTAAAGCCCATCGGCAGATTGGTATCGTGGGCGTTAGCGGGTGTTGAGCCAAAATTCATGGGCATCGGGCCAGCACCGTCGTCTCGGAAAGCATTGGACAAGGCTGGCTTGTCCTTGAGCGATATGGACCTGGTCGAGGTTAACGAAGCGTTTGCGCCGCAATATCTGGCAGTCGAGAAGGAACTCGGTTTGGACGCGGAAAAGACAAATGTTCACGGTGGTGCAATCGCCATTGGTCATCCGCTCGCGGCGAGCGGTACACGCATCACGATTCATTTACTACACGCCTTGCGAAAGGCCGGCAAACGGTATGGGCTGGGTAGCGCGTGCATCGGTGGCGGCCAAGGCGCAGCTGTTATCGTCGAAGCCTTTAGCTGACGATTGTCGTGGGTGAACTCGTCCCGTCAGGTCAAAAATTCGACCGCGAAACACTAGAACGTATTATTCGTCGAGCCGCCGAATTACAAGCCACGCATCAAGACATCGGGGACGAACTCAACGAACAAGAGGTCCTCGATCTTGGCAAAGAAGTAGGTCTGCCAACGCACTTCGTTCAGCAAGCGATTCTCGAGGAGCGAACGCAGTCTGTTAGTGAAAGCGAAAGTACCGTCATCGCCCGTTGGATGGGGCCCAAAAAGTTGTCGATCCAGCGCACGGTCCCTGGCGACGAGAAGGAAGTCGAGAAGTCGTTGGCCCACTGGATGGAGACCGAAGAGTTGTTAACGGTCAAACGCCGATTTAAGACGTCAACGTCCTGGGAAGCAAAGCGTGGTTTGTTCGTTGCAATCCGGCGATTGGGCGGACAACGCTACGCACTGGCCCGCACACGAGAGATACTCGGTGAGGTGACACAGCTCGAGTCCGGTTGGTCACACGTCAGACTGGACGCCGATTTATCGAACAGCAGGGCGGAGTATCTGGGCGGGGCGCTGGTCTCAGGAGCCACCGGTGCGGCAATGGGCGGGGGTGCACTACTCTTGGGCCTGGCGGCCCCATTGATTATCGTGCCACCACTGTTGGGAGTTGTGATCGGCGCTGGCGCCGCCACCAACCGAAAGGGCACGGTGGAACGTGTTAGAGTTGCCCTCGAGCAAGTGCTTGATCGCCTGGAGCACGGAGAAATCAAACCGGCCAAACAAAACGCCATCGGAGCAGCTCAGGTCACGCGAGCAATTGGCGAAGAAGTGCGTAGACACTTTAGGGGTTTAGGACCAAAATCGTAAGACTTTTTAACTCTAGCCACAAATAAATCGAATGACTTCAATCAACAAAGTTGGCGTTTTGGGTTGCGGCCTCATGGGTCGCGGCATTGCTCAGGTGGCAGCACAAACCGGACACGAGACTGTCGTGCGCGAAGTGGACGCTACGTTCAATGAAAAGGGCAAAGCAGGTATCGTCAAATCACTCGACAGGTTTGTCGAAAAAGAAAAGATGTCCGCCGCCGACAGGGACGCGACAATGGCCCGCCTGACATTCACAACTGATGTCAATGCGCTGAAAGATTGTGACATTATTGTCGAGGCGGTTACCGAGGACCTCGAGATAAAAAACGCGCTTTGGAAAGAACTGGACGGTATTTGTCCGGTGGCAACGATTTTCGCGTCAAACACATCAAGCTTAACCATCGCGGCAATGGCCGCGGCAACGAAGCGTCCGGATCGGTTTGTCGGTTTGCATTTCTTCAATCCCGTACCGTTGATGAAACTCGTCGAAGTTGTTCGAACGGTTACCACGAGTGATGAGAGTTTTGACCGAGCGATGGTGTTCGCTCAAAGCCTGAAGAAACAACCGATTGCCGCCAAAGATTCGTCAGGATTCATTGTCAACTTATTGCTCGTTCCATATCTCATCGATGCCATCCGCGCTGTCGAGCAAGGCGTGGGGTCCGTCTCAGACATAGATAAGGGAATGGTGCTTGGCACCGGCTACCCGATGGGTCCCTTTACCCTGTTAGATTTTGTCGGCCTGGACACCACCTACAAAATCGCGGAGATCATGTTCGACGAGTATCGCGAACAGCGTTACGCACCTCCCCCCCTCCTCAAGCGGATGGTGTTGGCCGGGTGGTACGGCAAGAAGACAGGAAAAGGGTTTTACGACTACTCCACGAATCCACCAAAGGCATCCGAATTGGGACTTTGAACGCCAAGGAACAGACAGCTCGCTGTTTGATCTTTCGGCACAGACATCGATGTCATTGCGAATGAAGCGGCAAACGATCACACACCAATACGGGGTGTCAAACGCTGCAACACTGGCGTTCGTTGTTGCGGTGTTAGGCGCGGCAGGATGTGACCCCGCAACGGATCGGCCACCCTATAGTCCATTCACGGGCTCAACGATCGACACCATCCAAGCAACGCCCGACGTGGTCATGGAGAGACTCGCGGATGTCATCGACTCCATTGGTATATTGAAACGGTCGCAGAGCGTGCGGGATGGTTATCTGGGCACACGAGGATACGATGTGCAAGGCGCCCGACCGCGTGACCGCGATATCTACAACCCCGAGCGTGTTGTGGTATTTCGGTTTTGGGCAGACCCCATGTCAAGAGGGCGCACACGAGTGACGGGCGAAGCGACTTATCTGAAAACGCACGATCCGTCCTTACCAACCCGTCTCGCTGAGACACTCGTCACCCCGGGTCATCCGGGCCACGCCCAGCTACGGGCAATCCTCGACGCGCTAAAGAGTCAAGCGGGTGGATAGCGATCGCGTATTCTGCGAGGAAATTCTGCCCAAGGTATCTCGAACGTTTGCGTTGTGCATCCGGCTCTTGCCAAAAGACCTCGAATATCCGGTACTCTTGGCGTACCTCCTTTGCCGCATTGCCGACACCGTCGAAGACACTGCCGATCTAACGGGGGACCGCAAACAAGAGCTGTTGAATACGTTCTCAGCGTCGTTGGAACCAGGAGGGAAATTTCCGACGGAGCTTCAGGAGTTCTTTTCTCGTCGCAACAATGATGAGGAACAACTGGCGGCCAACACCGACGCCGTACTTCGCGAGTATTCATCTTTATCGGAAGCCTATCGTCAACACATTCGCCCTTGGGTCCAAGAGATGTGCAGCGGGATGGGTGACTTTGCCGCAGATTACGACGTCAACGGGCACGTTGAGACACGGGCATTGGAAACCGTCTCCGAACTTGATCGATACTGTTACTACGTCGCCGGGACGGTTGGCCACATGTTGACCGATCTTTACCCCGTTGGACGCCCCGCAATCGACGAGACTCGAAAAGCTCGGCTAAAATCCCTCGCCACGAGCTTTGGCCTTGGTCTTCAACTGACAAATATTATCAAAGATGTGGGCGACGATAAAAAACGCGGCTGGATTTTCGTACCCGTACAACTGTGCCAAGAGGCTGGCATCAAACCCAATGAACTGCATGACGAATCCGCACGACAAAAGGCGAGATTGGTGATGTTTCGCTTGATGGACAAAGCCGAGGCACATCTGGGCGACGCGTTGGAATATTGTACGTCGTTACCGCGGGGCCAGTACGGCATCAGGCTGTTTTGCCTCACCTCACTTTTCTTTGCTATCCGCACGCTACGACTTGCCCGTCGTGATGAACGGCTTTTGGATCCATCTCACAAAATAAAGATTTCTCGACGGCAGGTGTATTGGACCGTGGGGCTTACACGATGCGTTGCGCCAAGCAACGGACTCGTAAGGGCATACTACCGCCATCTCGCAAAGGCTTGATGACGATCACACAACCGCCTGGTTTCCAGGGTCGTTTCCATACCGACGACGCCACTCGTGCCGCTTACAGTGAGGGCGCGGGTCCATATCGCATTCTCCCCATGGCGGTTGCAGTCCCCACCGATCACGACGACTTAGCACGGTTGATTGCCACCGCCATTGAACTGTCCGTTCCACTCACGCCGCGCGGTGCCGGAAGTGGAATGCCCGGTGGGAATGTGGGACCGGGAATAGTCGTCGACATGCATGAGTTCAATCGCCCCCTATTTGTCTCGGCGGACCGTACCGCGAACATCGGCGCCGCAGTCACATACGCCCAAGTAAACCGCGCCGCCAGCAGGTTCAATCTTCGGCTGCCGCCGGACCCGTCAAGCGGGAAATTCTGCACCATCGCCGGAATGGTTGCTACGAATGCCGCGGGGCCGCGCAGTTTGCGTTTTGGAAGTATTCGAAAATGGGTACGCGGTGTCGAGTTCGTCTCCGGCACAGGTGATCGTGGGTGGATTGGGCGAAAGGGGAAGAAGCGTAGTCCACGCAAACCGACAGAAGAGCAGAAAGCCGCACTGACAAGTTTGAAGGCCGTGGCGCAATTCGAGCAAACCGTGGCTCCGTCAATCCAACGTCACGCCAAAACGATTCGCGACCGCAGCCCGAAAACAAGTAAGAATTCCGCGGGTTACGCATTGGGCGACTACCTCAGTAGCGGTGACCTGGTTGACATTATTATCGGGTCAGAGGGAACATTGGGTTTCATTACGCGTGTGGAACTGGACCTCGCGCTCACAGCTGTCGGTGAATCAACGGTACTGGCCACGATCCCCGATCTATCGGTATTGGGTGAGGTGGTCGACCGGTTAAGGGAACTGTCCCCGGCGGCGATCGAGTTCATGGATCGCACGCTGCTTCGTCTGGCCGAACCAGGGGATTTCCCCATCGACAGCTCAGACGCTGTGGTCATCACCGAATTCGAGCGCAGCAATGAACAAGACGCCGCCGACGCGGCGAAGCAGGCGGCCGCTCGATTGGCAGATCTATGCCCGCACGTCACAACGGCGATGGCACCGGACGCACGCGCCGCGATTTGGGCAATGCGCCGCTCGGCATCATCAAGACTCGCGCGACTGCCGATCACACGTCGCAACCTGCAAGTCAACGAGGACGGTTGCGTTCCAGCGGCAAAGTTGGGATCCTACCTGAAGGGCGTGAGAAAATCCGCACTGCGAAATAACATCGAGATCGTCGCGTTTGGACATGCCGGCGATGGACATGTACACGTCAATGCACTCGTGGACACAACGGAGACAGGTTTCGAGCGCCGGCTAAACACACTTGCCCGCGAAACGGCCGAGTTGGCAATTGACATGGGTGGCACACCCAGTGGCGAACACGGTGATGGACGATTACGCACTCCATATCTCGAACGCCTCTACGGGAGCGAGATCGTTGGATTATTTCGAAGTGTAAAGGAAGTGTTCGACCCACACAGCATACTGAATCCCGGGGTCATTGTATCGAATGGTTCCGGGCAAGAACTTCAGGACCTGAAGGTGGGGCCACATTCGGCGCGTATCCCCACTGATATCAGTACAAAGTTGTTAG
>JAZDDD010000035.1:0-5335 GCA_036679545.1 Gemmatimonadota bacterium
CGCACGCTACATTGTTTCCGGACATTGACGGTCTTGCCAGGTCGCTGGCGTTCGAACTCGAGTATCATTGGGCCTTCGATCCCGCCACAATGGAGCGTTACCGTGGCTACGATGAGGAAAGCCTCTAGCGGCCGCCCGGTCTTGCCACGATGACCCCATCCCGCATCACCCACTGCAGCGTTCGCAGGGCGGCCACGCTTTCGAGTGGATTCTCCCGGAGCAGGATCAAGTCCGCCCGGTAGCCTGCTGCTAATCCTGGCCAGCCCCGGTGCCAAGTTGCGTGAACCGACGCGACCCAACATGATTCCATGCCGGACTGTGGAACTAAAAAACAGCTGACAGAGTGCCTACATGCTCGACCCTAAAAGCGTCTGAGACCCGTCGAGGCCTATTTATCTCGCAGATGGATATTAAGAGCGCCCTTACGCTTGCCAACTCCGCCAACTTCATTGGGAAGAACGCACCCGGAGAAGCGCGGACGAGTTTGGGTCGCACGAACTCCCAATGGGTCGATGCACTGCGGCTCACAGAGTCCCCATCGACCAAAGCAGCGGTGGAGGACCTCAGCGTCTACCTACGATCGGGACTGGGCAAGACGTTCGCTACCGAACCGAGCGTGCAAGAGGCCGATCTTGATGACTTCACGCAGGATGCCGTCTTGAAGATTCTCGATGCCCTCAATTCATTCCGTGGGAACAGCCGGTTCACCACATGGGCAATGACGGTTGCGATTCGTGTTGCATACACGGCGCTGCGGCGGCGGATTTCAAGCCCGAATGTCGCGGGATCGGAGTGCTCTTCAGCGTTGGGCACGAAGAACCGCTCTAGACCCGCGGGAATGAATGTCAAAACGAGTGTCGCTGATTCACCTTTCACGCGAATCGTGTGCGGGACATTCCGCGGAAGTGCCGCAAAAGCGCCCGGGCCAACGTCCACCTCGGTGTCTCCCACGATTGCGGTGATTTCCCCGTCCACGACGTAGACCATCTCGTCCTCACGGGTATGTGTGTGAAGTGGGGGCTCGTCGCCGGGTCTGACTTGGTAACGAACGACCGCGTACTCTCCATCGCTTTCCGCTTGCCCGACGACGATCTCCGCACTCGAACCATTGCCGAATTCGAGCACTTCTCCAGCGCCTGGTGTGTTCAGTACGGGTTGTGAGACTGACATGATGTTCCTTTCGATGGGCTCTGTGAACGTCCAAAAACAAAGTGACTATGTGTTCGTTGGACGCAGTTGAGCCAGACTTCTTACCTCAATGCTGCCTAATGTCTGCGGTTGAACCTGCTTGGCATTCCGGAAGTTGTGCTTTGCGCAAGGCAACTGGATGTGTTGCCCATGGTGTCGCTCCCTACTCGACGTGTCGCCGAATGCCAGTCGAGGCTCTCGAAAACGGTTCGCAATCTCAGACGTAAGAAACCGGTACCGTGCCGAGCCTAATCGGGTGAACGGACGACTGACGCGGCGCACAGGCGCCGGTCACTTGAGACCTGCACTTGATTTCTGTGAAGGAGGCTCGATATGAGCGAAAGGGCTTTGGGTAACCACCGCAATGCGCGCGCATTCGCAGGTGTGTCGCTGCTACTTTTCATCGCGCTGCAATTGGCAAGCAACCGAGTAGAACGCAACGCCTTCACTAGCGAAGTTGACATGGCCGTAACGGACGCGGCGCAGGTCTCGGAGTCTGGACTTCCAAAACCGGTGTTCAACGCGCCGGGCGAGTTGGAGCGGCCCGAGGGTTACAGAGAATGGGTTTATGTCGGCGCACCGCTGACGCCTACCGACCTCAACCCGCCCGCGGCGGCATTTCCCGAGTTTCACAGCGTCTATATCCAACCGACTACGCGCATTGGCAACGAACCGGCGAGTTTCGCGAGGGCACAATCCTGGTGAAGGAACCGTTAGTGTCGGTTCCAAAGTCGCGTCCAGTGGAGCGGTTACTTCATGGGCGACTTTGTCGGTTTGGAAGCGACGGTCAAAGCCTCGAGTCGTTTTGCCGCCGAACCGGGCAACTGGGCCTACTTCAGTTTTGGGCACAAGCACCCGCTGGCTGACGCGGCGGCCGCACAACCCACGCAAAACTGCAACTCCTGTCACGGTTTCTCGGCGGCCGATGACTGGGTGTGGTGCAGGTCTCGTCGATCTTGTCGGGACCGGGTCTGCCTTGATTCCACAGCGTTACGCCCAACGCCAGCGCGATGGTGGCGAGGAAGGTTTTTTTGTGGCGCGTCTTCATGTCTGTGTATGGCTTCGTGCGCATCGTGAGTTACGCGTAGGTCTTCGCGAATCTTTTGAAGCTGTCAGGTTCGCCGATTGCGAAAAGACGGTTGCCAGTTGCGAGTTGTTCCGATGGATCGGGGTTGGCCTCCACCGTTCCGTTTCGTTGAATTGCTATCACGTTGAGCCCTGTGCGTGCGGCAAGGTCACTCGCCGCCAGTGTGGTACCAACGAGAGCCTGAGGCACCGCCACTTCTTGTAACTCAACGCCTTCGCCGAGCATCAGCAGATCATGGCCGCCAAGCATGGATAACACTGCTTGGATTCCCAACGAGTCGTGACTGAGCGCCAAATCGGCTCCTGCGCGCCTGATTGCATCCATGTTACGCTGATGGTTGATGCGACTCACGATTCGGATGTCTGGCACAAGGCGTCGGCAATAGAGCGTGAGGTAAATGTTCATTGCGTCATCGTTAGTTGAGATGATGACACCGGGCGCGGTCTTGAGACCGGCTTCCATGAGGACCTCTCTTTCCGCCGCGTCACCTATGATCACACGGTCCGGGAGATCACCAAGTCGCTTTGCGGCGCGTTCTCGTTTTTCGACCATGTGAACGGGAACACCGCGCCGTTTGAGCGCCGTGGCGGCCGCACTGCCGACTTTGCCTGATCCGATGATAAGCACCGGTTGCTCCGGTGCGTCGTGGTTGGCTAGATGGTCGTCCAGGTCCCTCATCTGTGCCGCTGTTCCGACAACGATCGGCACGTTGTGATCCGTGAAGACGGTGTCGGGGCCGGCGGGCCGGAAGCGCGATTGCCCGATGATGCCGATGATATTGATGCCCAGTGTTTCACGTAGCCGCAATTCGCGCAGCGGACGGTTGGCATAGGGTGTGTTGTGGACTGGGAGTTCGGCGACCACGAGACCGTGAATCGTGCCGATCTGATGGGTCTGCGGGGTTCCGCAGTTGAGCCGCAGGGCGAGCTGGTGACCGAGTCGTTGTTTCAGGGCCAACACGCGCGTTGCGCCTGAAAACTCGAGGATGTCGATTGACGCCTCGTTATCCACTGTTGCTACCAAAGGCACACGTTGTGATAGTTCACGAACGGTTAACGTGATGTTTGTGTTGGTCGTATCTTCTCTATTCGCCAGTATCAGCCGCGCCTCGGACGCCCGAAGCCGCTCGTAGGTCTGCCGATCGTCAATATCGCCGGTAAACACCGAGATACCGTCGTCGTGTAGTTGAGACGCCCTGGATGGATCTGGTTCGATAACAAAATACGGTATGCGTCGCGTGTCGAGTCGTTCGACTAGGCCGGGCGCAATGTTGGCATAGCTCGTAACGATCACGTGGTCCGAGATCGCCGACGGGACCTTTCGGGTTTCCAACCACGGTGCGTAGAAGAAGCGAATAAATGCGAACGGTAGAATGAAGAAGATCAACACGATGCCAGATCCCAGGACCAACACCGTGAAAAGTCGGCCCACGATGGTTGTGAAGACGACGTCACCCAGTCCGAGAGTGGTCATCGTGGACACCGTCCAATACAGGCCGGTGAGAAACGTCTGAGACTGGCCCTCGACGATTTCCATCAACCGCTCGAACGCGATTGCATAGAGGACCACCATCCCGGTTGCGAAGACGGACAACCGCACGAGGATGCGAGTATTGCGGTGGCGGAGGCGCAGTTCGGAGGTTGTTGCGGTAGGAGGAGACCTCACCATGTAGGCATCATAATCGTTGCGAGGGACTTGGCCACCGGGATGTCTGTCTGACCAATTGGTAAAGCATAGCGATCATCGCATGTCAGAAGGAGGAGCCGAAAGCCTGGGGCATAATGCCCGAAACGATTTGCTCGATTGACGGCAGTCGCATCAACGACCGCTAGGGGTGAAGTCTCTTACTTATCGTCGTGGGTCGATGACGTGCAGCTCCTCAAAGACTTCAAAATCGGACGGATTGCAGGTGATCAATTCGTGCACATCGTGTCGCAGGAGTGTTGCGGCGAGCAGTGTGTCCGCAATTCGCTTCCGACCGAGGCGATGGCGCTCGAGTAGGGAGAACGCCGACACCAAAACATCCTCATCGGCGTTAAGACATTCGACGTTCGAACGACGCAGATACAACCGTGCGGTGGCCAGCGCGTCGCTCATCGAGACCGGGGGGTCGAATCGCCTCGCATCCGTCACGACGTGGACGAACTCGTGCAGTACCAACGGTGTCACTGCGAGAACGTTGTTGTGATTGGACAGCCGTTCCTGAAAAAATTCGCGAACCGATTGTTGTGTGGGATTAGAGGGAAGATGCGTGTAGATGAGGACGTTCGTATCGACGCCCAATCTCACGAGTCCGACTCGCCAATCTCGTCCCAGAGCACCTCTCGCGTAGGTGGTCCTGACAAAGGCCGGTGTCCTAGCAGAACCGGCACCTCATCCAGGGGCGTCCTGAGCTGCATCCTCTCGGCGCGGTAGTAGGCCATTGCCTCTCGTATGAGCTGTGCCACCGGGCGGCCCTCCTCTTTGGCGGCCCGTTTGAACGCATCATACTCCGCTCTCGATACTGATAGCGATATTGTTTTCATATTGATATCAATATGTCAATGACAGATTCCATAATCAAGCGCCGTCTCGGGCGGGAATGAGGCCTCCCGCACGCTTGCCGGCCGTCGCCCCTAGTTCCCCGCTGCCAGCTGTTTCCGCCTGACTGAGCCGGAGGAAGCGCCGATGACGCCCGCGAATCGACCCGTGGTTATCAGGCAAAGGGCCCGCTAGAAAATGTGGCTTCCAACCTGAGGAACACGTTCGAAGTGTCGATCTGTACCAACCACACGAAACCCGTATTGCATGGCGCTAAGGCCTGCGTGTGCTGGATTCGGAGTCCTCGGCGCCCCACACCGCCAGATCATGTACCACCATCCGCCTAGACAACCGACATCAGAGATTTCACCAAGCGGGATTGGGGCCGCGGCTCGTCGATTAGGGTAATCGCTACAGCTGGCGAGCTCGTTGATGTCGAAAGCGCTCGCCTCGTACTGGCGCCACCTTGCGTGCGGACCGCCTGTCTCGCACGCTGATCAACGCGCCGAAAGCGAAAACGACAATGGACGCGGCCAAACC